>NZ_JACSJL010000009.1:0-83100 GCF_018617075.1 Exiguobacterium sp. s123
AGAATGAAGTCACCACAACACACATTCAGACGGAGGAAATCTCATGAGCTACACCCATCTTACCACAACGGAACGCGTGAAAATAGAGACCTATCTGGAGCTCGGGATGTCCATCCGGTCCATCGTGAGACGGCTCGGGCGTCATCCCTCGACCGTCTCGCGGGAGGTCAGACGGAACCCCGGCTACGAATCGGGACGTGCCCAGCAGCGCTACGTGAAGAAGAAGGCAAACTGCGGCGCCAAGACGAAGCTCGACGAGGCGACTCGCCGGACGATCACCGAGAAACTGTGGGCGACCTGGTCGCCGGAACAGATCGCCGGTCGTCTCTTCGACGAGGAAATCGCCTTCTCGACCATCTATCGCTGGATTTACTTGGGACGGATTGACGTGCCGACATCCGTGCTCCGCCAGAAGGGCAAGCGTCAAAAGCCGGTCGAGACGCGGGGGCGATTCAATGTCGGATTGTCCATCGCCAAGCGCCCGAGAGAGGTGCGTGCACGCAAGACATTCGGGCACTGGGAGCTCGACACCGTGGTCTCCGGACGTGGGAAGTCGAAGGCATGCGTCGCGACGTTCGTCGAGCGGAAGAGCCGGTTCTACATCGCCCTCCCCGTGGCCGCGTTCAGGACGGCGACGACGGACCGAGGCAAAGAGTTCAGCTGTCACGAGCGTATTCGGACGTCGCTCGGCGTGCCACTCTATTTCGCCGACCCGTACGCGTCCTGGCAACGAGGGAGCAACGAGAACGCCAACGGTCTCCTCCGCGAGTTCTTCCCGAAAGGAACGGACTTCGCGCAGGTCGGTGACGGCGAACTCGCGGATGCGCTCGCCAAGATCAACGGGCGACCGAGAAAGTGCCTGGACTGGAAAACCGCACACGAGGCCTTCACCGAGGAAGTGTTGCGCTTAATTTGACAAACCGTCTTATAAAAAAAACACCATTCGACCGAATGGTGTTCCAGATTGTAGACAAAGTCACGTTTCAGTTCGCCTGAAACGTGACTTTGTCTACAATCTGAGCGGATTTCATTTTACTGAAATCCGCTTTATTTTATTCAGCTATTTTTAAATACCTACTAACTTAGTTGTTTTCTATTTGCTGATCCAAGTTTTGCTCGATGTATTCTTTGCCCCATTCGTACATGGAATCAAGAATTGGAATAAGGCTTCTTCCTTGTTCGGTAAGTGAGTACTCCACTTTCGGCGGAACCACAGGGTATACTTCCCGGTGGACAATCAAATGATCTTCAAGTTCACGCAATTGATTCACGAGCATCCGTTGCGTGATGCCTGGCATAAGACTTTTTAATTCCCCAAAACGTTTAGTTCCTTCTTTTCCTAAATGCCATAGCACTAGCATTTTCCACTTTCCTCCGATGATGGAAAGTGTCAGCTCTTTTTCACAATTAAAAACTTTCTCTCCTAAATTAGGCATCTATTTTCTTTCCTTCCTTGTTATATTTCTATCGTATACTTTTCGATACTATGTGATAAAAAAGTCAGTACTATAATTAATGTAACTTACTAATTGTACTAGATATAGAATGGTTAGTAAATTTTTTTAGCATTGGAATAATGTCTTTGCAATTGTGGGCGATAATGCAATAAAAACAGAAAAGAGGATAAAAAATGATACGAATCGGCATAGTGGGTACTAATTGGATTACAGAAATATTGCTTGAAGCGGCAAAAGAGATTGAGAATTTTAAATTAGCAGCCGTTTATTCCCGAACGTTGGAAAGAGCAGAGGAATTTGCCAGTCAATAAGGAATAACTAAAATTTTTACTGACTTGGAAGAAATGGCAGTCAGCGATGAAATCGATGCGGTTTATATTGCCACACCCAACTCATTCCATGCTGACCAAGTCGTCTTGTTTTTTAAAAACTCCAAACATGTATTATGTGAAAAACCGATGGCTGCCAATGCAGCAGAAACAGCGAAAATGATTCAAGAAGCGAAAGATCATAATGTGCTGCTTATGGAAGCGATGAAATCTACGTTGCTTCCAAACTTTAAGGCCATTCAAAATAATCTGCACAAAATCGGCCCTATCCGCAGATACTTTGCTAGCTATTGCCAGTACTCATCGCGTTATGATGCATACAAAAAAGGAACAGTATTAAATGTATTTAATCCAAATTTTGCGAACGGTTCATTGATGGATCTGGGCACCTACTGTTTATACCCGCTCATTTTACTGTTCGGCGAACCAAAAGAAATAAAGGCCACAGGTCTTATCCTGGATTGCGGTATAGATGACGAAGGAAGTGTCCTATTGAAATATGATGACAAAGATGCGGTTATCATTTATTCAAAAATCACAAATTCCACTTTACCAAGCGAAATCCAAGGGGAAAAAGGAATTATGGTGATTGATAAAATACATTCAGCCGAAAAAGTGGACATTCATTACAACGATGGCACTGTTGAATCAGTGACAGTAGGACAACCTCAGCCCGCTATGTATTATGAAGTGAAAGAGTTTATCGATTTAATCAGCCAAAAGAAAACGGAGTCACTTGTTAATTCGTTTGAAAACTCCTATACCACCATGTGCGTAATGGATAAAGTCCGCCAAGAAATCGGCCTGTCCTATCCAAGTGATTCCAAGTAAACGGTCTTCAATTGATCAGGCCGTCGGAAGCGAATCAGAATTTTTTTCTTCTATATAATTGGAAGTATTCACTGGCTCTAAAATAAACTTTTCTAATACGTGAAGCACCCCTTCTTCATTGTTCGTAAAGGTCGTATAATCAGCCATAGCTTTCACTTCCTTTACGGCATTTCCCATTGCTATACCGAGACCGGCTGTCTCAATAAGTTCGATGTCATTATAGTTGTCACCAATACCGATTATTTCTGAACGGTCTATACCAAGTTTTTTCGCTAAGCATAATAGGGCACTACCTTTGTTTGCCTCGGGATGGGTGATTTCAAGGTAGTGTTTTTTTGATTTTGCGATGTGAGCATACTTGCCGAATAAGGTTTGCAATTCATTTTGTAAGTAATCGAGGACGATTGGTTCTTCGATAAAAAGTAGTTTTGTCACGCCTTTTTGGGCAAGCTTGATGAGATTGGGCTCTATCCGATAGGGCACTTTAACTGCTTCAGAATAAGCAATCAGCTTGTCATTTTCTACGGCACTGTAGAGAATATCATCTTGGTATATTTGTAGATGTAATTTTTTCTCACGAGAAATTTCGATTAACTTTTGTGCAATATCGGGAGGAACAGTGCGCTCATATATTACTTCTTTTTCATTAACATCCTTGATCAATGCACCTTGATAAGTGATGAGCGGTACATTTATACCCAACTGCAGGGCAATGAGTTTCGCAGAGGAAAACATGCGGCCCGTAGCAATCGTAACAATTGTCCCCGCTTCCACCGCTTTTTTAATAGCGGTTACTGTATTTGGTGAAATCATTAAATCGTCTGTGAGCAATGTCCCATCGAGATCGATCGCGACCAATTTATACATAGGCTCTCTCCTTACAATTATGTTTTATCTTTCATGGAAAAATGATTGAAACAGAAAAATTCAACTTAATCCTTCAAACAACAATACTCGCGCAGGTGAAGCCTCCGTACCTACTAATTTCAAAGGCGCGGCAACCATAAAGTATTGTCCTTGCTCCACTTCCTTCAATCTCAGGCCCTCTATGATGATGATGTCATTTGCAAATAAGGTTTTATGCGTCGGATGCCCTTCTTGGCTTCTTTCAATTCCAAGCGCATCTATTCCAACCCCGCGAATCCCTAACTCAGCAAGATAGCTTGCTCCATCTTTTGCCAGATAGACAAAATCAAAATTAAACTTTTCCTCAAACGAGTTTTTCGTTTTTAATAAAATAAAATCTCCTTTTTGAAGCTTGAATCCTTCTAAGTCCGTTTTTGAAATTCCGTTCTTTACTGCCGTCAAATCGAGAACTTGACAAGGCCCTACAAGACTGTCCAGCGAAAGCGATTCGAATGTCTCTCCATCCACATTCATATGAAGCGGCGCATCGATATGCGTTCCGGTGTGCACATCCAGATCCAGCCGCGTTTCCGTAACATAGCCGTTTGTCTGCTGATTGATTTTCGGCTGTTTTTCCGGTTTGTCCTTGTAAACGGTCATGCCTTCATAGATCGCCCCTGTTACATCATACATTTTCATGTAATCCAACCCTCCATTAGTAATATTGTCTTCAATGATACCTTCACCTTCGCATGCCATTTATACAGTTGTCCAATGAAAATACTTTGGTGCAAAAAAGTTCAAGCTTGATAAACAATTAGAAATAAGCTTGAGCTTAAAAAATCTTAAACTCAAGCTTATTCGTTGTTCTATTCTAAATTCGCATGTCTGCCATACATGACATCGGATTTGAGTCCCTTTTTATCCATGAATCTCAAAATCACCGCGTCATAAAACACAAGAAGCGACTGTTCAAACAATGATCCCATCGGTTGAATCGATTTGCCACTAGTGCCCTCCCCTTTTGCTTGTGCCGGTATTTCAATTCGAATATCCGCCAGTTTGCCTATTGTAGACTCAGGGTTTGTAGTAACAGCCACTATGGTTGCACCGATGCTTTTGGCTTTCTTCGTCATGGCTGCGAGGCTTTGGGTCTCCCCGGAACCAGAACCGACAATGAAAATATCATCGACTTCCAGGTTCGGTGTCACCGTTTCTCCAACCACATACGCATCCAGGCCTACGTGCATCATACGCATCACAAATGCCTTAGCCATAAAGCCGGATCGGCCCCCGCCTGCCACAAATATTTTCTTTGCACGCAGGATGCCGTCCACTGCCTTTTCGGCTTCCTCATCATCAATGAGAGCAGTGGTCCGCTTCAATTCAGCCAGTATTTCGTCTGTATAGCCCGCCGTGTTCATATTACGCCGTGACACTTTCTTTCATCATCTTTTGAATTTTTTCCGCTTCCGCGCCCTTGTTCTCTTTGCTTGTAATTCCACCGCCGACAATGATTAAATCCGGTTGTGCTTTAATGACTTCCGGCAATGTCTCCAGTTTGATGCCGCCTGCAATAGCAGTTTTGGCATTTTTTACGACGCTTTTGATTGTACGAAGATCTTCGAACGAATCTTTCCCTTCCGCTTGCAGATCGTAGCCTGTGTGGACACAGATATAATCCGCGCCAAGTTCATCAAGCTCTGCGGCCCGTGTTTTGATATCTTTTACGGCGATCATATCCACCAGGATTTTCTTACCTTGTTTTTTCGCTTCTTCAACTGCGCCCTTGATGGATGAGTCTTCTGCCTGAGCAAGAATCGTAACAATATCTGCTCCTGCAGCAGCAGCATTTGATACTTCATAAGCTGCAGCGTCCATAATTTTCACATCTGCAAGAACTTCCAGGTTAGGGAAAGCTGCTTTTATTTCTGCGACAGCTTTAAGACCTTCTTTATTGATGACTGGCGTCCCGATTTCAACGATGTCGATAAACGCCTCTACTTCTTTAACCACTTCGATTGCTTGTGGAATGTTTACTAAGTCTAAAGCTAATTGTAATTTCATGTGTCATTCTCCTTGTTGTCGTATTTTTGATTCTGACTTAGTGTAAAACCTACAAGCATTGTTGTGAAGTACGCACTTTAATTTCACATACTGACAAAAAGTATACTGTCGGCGGCTATCACAATGGTAATCTGTTTAATTTCATATATATGCATTTATTTCTTAATGTATCTGATTAACTTTATAGTTCTATTAAGACCGCTTTAAGATAATCCAATTACTTTTTCCTTTTCACTAAACACTCAACACGACTTATCCAGTTTGAAAATCAATTACTTGTTTCTTATCCGAATGAGCTATTGTAACTTTTTTGCAATAGATTACTTTCGATAATGGGATTTAACCTTTGTTATTTCTCCCTCAAAAAATCCTAAATTCCTTAACTTCTAAAAAATATTTCATGATAGAGATATTTTGTATATCAGATAAGTTTTTAAGAACCGGATCCCTGGTGAATTTCCTCCTCTTTCCCTTGCTACAGTATACTTTTTGTAAGTATATGTTTATAAAGTGCTTACTTACATAAAAAACTTTGAGTCATTATACTAAAACCTGTTGCGATTATCAGTCATGCCAGAGACACATGATTTTAAGAGTAGGAGGTTTTAACATATGCACACCGAGAATCTGCTTGAAGAATTTAATTTTCAAAATGATTTATTTGAATTTAAACAAGAACGGCCCCTGCAAAACATGACATTTGTCTTGTTCGGAGCAACAGGAGATTTAGCACAACGCAAGTTATTTCCTGCTCTGTACAATCTATACCTGGACGGGAAGTTACCTGAAACCATCTCCGTTGTCAGTACCGGCAGAGACTATTGTTCGGATGAAACCTTTCAGTATAAAGTGGAAAAAGCACTTTACGCATATTCCAGAAGGTCCATTCACGCTTCATCTTTGCCAGCTTTTTTAGAGAAATTTCGGTATTGCAGCTTTGATGCGACAGAAAAAGAGTCTTACTACAAACTGCGCGAACTTATTGAAAACAGGGAAAACGAGTTGGGTATTCCTCAAAATCGGCTGTTTTACTTGTCTGTGGCCCCCAGCTTAATTGATATTATCACGTCCCACCTTAGTAAAAGCGGAATCAGTCAAAACAACGGGTGGAAACGCCTCATTGTTGAAAAACCGTTTGGAAACAGCCTAAAAACAGCCAGAAAATTAAATGAGAATTTGAGCAACGTTTTCCGTGAAGAGGAGATCTACCGAATTGATCACTACCTAGGGAAACCTATGGTACAAAAACTAAGAACCTTGATCTTGGCGAATCCGATCTTGGAATCTTTGTTGAATCATAAACAAATTTCAAATGTCCAAATTACAGCAAGTGAGACTGTAGGTGTAGAAAACCGGGCTGATTATTATGATAAGGCAGGAGCCATCCGGGATATGGTTCAAAACCACCTTCTTCAGTTGGTCACAATGACAGCTGTCTATCTTTCGGATAACTTCATGGAAAATAAGGGCCGGGTGAAAAAGACAGACATTATTGCCTCTCTCCAACCCATCCGGAAAGAAAAAGCATACCAAAGCGTTGTCCGCGGCCAGTATGGTCCGGGAGAGGTTCAGGGCAACCCCGTCATTGGCTACAAAGAGGAGCCGGGGGTTAATGATTCCTCAACGAATGATACTTTTTTTGCAGCTCGCCTTTCTATCGAACACCCCTCATGGAATGGAATCCCCTTTTATATACGAACAGGAAAACGGATGAATCAGAAGTCGACACAAATTGTCATTGAATTCGAGAACAAGGTGATGGATTTAAATACACAGTTAGGAAGCTCTCCAAATTTAATGATTCTTGAAATTAGTCCAAATGAAAGCATTTCGTTGCGCGTAAATTTAAAAGATCCATCCAGCACTGGATACAAACCTGTTTGGATTGATTTCTCAACCAGCTCAGAAAATCAGCCGGAAGCATATGAACTTCTGCTCTATGATGCACTGTGCGGCGATTCAACGTTCTTTGCCGATTGGAGAGAAGTGGAACTATCATGGAAGTGGATTCAACCACTATTAGAAGCTTACCAAGAGGAGTTATTGCCTTTATATTCTTATCCAGCCGGTTCAACAGGTCCAGAAATGGCAAATGAGTTATTGCTGACGGATCAATCGAAGTGGTGGTAAAAAATAGTTCATTCAAAAGGAGAGAGATTACATGCCCGTTTCGTTTGATTTCACCAATGTATTATCGTTTATAACGAATAGCGAGTTTGAAAATATTAGCGAATTTGTCAAACAAGCGCATAACCAACTTCACCAGCAGACAGGACCGGGTTCTGACTACTTGGGGTGGATCGACTGGCCGATTAACTATGATAAAGAAGAGTTTCTCCAGGTGAAACTGGCTGCCGAAAGAATTCAGCAACAGTCAGATGCGCTGATTGTGATTGGCATCGGCGGCTCTTATCTAGGCTCCAAGGCAGCAATAGAAGCCTTATCACATACATTCCATAACCAAGTTAAAGGGAATACGGAAGTTTATTTTGCTGGACATAACATTAGCCCAACTTATATCACACATTTGCTTCAGCTACTGGAAGGGAAAGACATTTCCATCAATGTGATCTCCAAGTCCGGCACAACCACTGAACCCGCTTTAGCCTTCCGGATCTTCCGTACCCTTTTGGAAAAAAAGTATGGAAAAGAAGAAGCTAGAAATCGAATTTATGTCACAACCGACCGGAGCAAAGGTGCGCTTCGGAATCTTGCAGTTGAAGAAGGATACGAAACATTTGTCATTCCTGATAATATCGGAGGACGATACTCCGTTTTGACTCCAGTCGGTTTACTTCCGATGGCTGTAGCCGGGCTTAATATCGACCAAGTGATGCAGGGGGCAAAAGCTGCTTACCACGAATACAACAATCCCGTACTCGCTGCAAACGAAAGCTACCAATATGCTGCAGTAAGGAATATTTTTTATAATAAAGGAAAATCGATTGAACTGTTTGTAAGCTACGAGCCTGGCCTGCTTTCTACAGCAGAATGGTGGAAACAACTTTTCGGGGAAAGTGAAGGGAAAGATGAAAAAGGACTCTTCCCCGCTTCTGTCAATTTCTCCACTGATTTACATTCAATGGGGCAGTATGTGCAGGAAGGGCACCGTCTATTCTTTGAAACAGTTTTGCAAGTGAAGAAACCTTCCCTCGACCTTGTCATACAAGAAGATCCAGCCAATATGGATGGGTTGAACTTCTTAGCAGGAAAAACAATGGATGAAGTGAACAAAAAAGCGGCACTTGGAACTTCCCTTGCTCATGTCGATGGAGGTGTGCCGAATCTGGTCATTGAGCTAGACGAACTCAATGAATTCACCTTTGGCGAAATGATTTATTTCTTCGAAAAAGCCTGCGCGATCAGCGGCACTTTACTCGGTGTCAATCCATTTGACCAACCAGGAGTAGAGGCATATAAAACCAATATGTTTGCATTGCTTGGCAAAGAAGGATTTGAAAAAGAAAGAGAAAAGCTGGAAAATCGGCTGTTGCCGTCTGGCAACTCACAAAACGATGAGGTGAAAATACAATGAAGCAGCAAATTGGAGTCATCGGTTTAGGGGTAATGGGAAAAAACTTAGCCCTGAACATGGAGAGTAAAGGTTATTCTGTATCTGTCTATGATTATTGGACAGACCGAATCGACGAATTAGCTGAAAAAGAAGCACAAGGAAAAAAGATTTTGGGAGCATACAGTGTTGAAGAGTTTGTCCTTTCATTGGAAACCCCCCGCAAAATCTTGTTGATGGTGAAATCTGGAGACACGACGGATTCGGTCATTGAATCCCTCCTTCCCCACCTTCAATCAGGGGACATTCTATTAGACGGAGGAAATTCGTTTTTTGAAGACACGAATAGGCGAACAGCAAAATTACAAGAAGCAGGCTTGCACTTTCTAGGCGCCGGAATTTCCGGCGGAGAAGAAGGTGCCCGCAACGGTCCTTCCATCATGCCCGGTGGACCGAAAGAAGCATATGAACAAGTCAAACCTATTCTGGAAGCAATTTCGGCAAAAGTAGATGACACTCCTTGCAGTGCCTATATGGGCCCTGATGGAGCTGGCCATTATGTAAAAATGGTTCATAATGGCATTGAATACGGCGATATGCAATTGATATCCGAAGCCTATTTCATCATGAAACACGCGCTTGGCCTTTCTGTCCTAGAAATGTCCACTATATTCTCGGATTGGAACAAAGGGGAGCTTGACAGTTACCTTGTCGAAATTACCGCCGATATTTTGAACAAGCGGGATGAAGATACCGGGAAGCCGCTTGTTGATCAGATTTTGGATGTGGCCGGACAGAAAGGGACTGGGAAATGGACAAGCCAAAACGCGTTGGATTTAGGTGTTTCCCTTCCAATCGTCACAGAGTCCGTTTTCGCAAGGTTTATTTCCTCGGTCAAGGAAGAACGGGTCGCGGCAAGCAAAATTCTGCAAGGCCCTGAACCGAAAAAACAGGCAGGCGACTCCCAAGAAATGATTGAAGCCATCCGCAAAGCCTTATACATGAGTAAGATTTGCTCGTATGCCCAAGGTTTTGCCCAAATGCGTGCGGCATCTGAAGAGTATGGCTGGAATATTCCTTACGGGGACGTTGCCATGATCTTCCGTGGAGGATGCATCATCCGGGCGCAATTCCTGCAAAAGATCAAAGAAGCATTTGACGGCAATCCCGAACTGCCTAACTTATTAATTGATCCATATTTCCAGGAGATTATAGGGGAGTATCAGCATTCTCTACGAAAAGTGCTGACGCTGGCCATTCAGCAAGGAATTCCGGCGCCCGCTTTTTCTAGCGCATTGGCTTACTATGACAGCTATCGCTCTGAGACATTGCCAGCCAATTTAATCCAGGCACAGCGGGATTACTTTGGTGCCCATACGTACCAGCGTGTAGACAAAGAAGGTTTCTTCCACACCGAGTGGCAAGTAAAATAACCAGAAACAATAAGTATGTAGAAGCTTGTTAGAACATCACGTAATCAGACTGAAAGGCCTGTTGGAAAAAGAAAGTTTTCCAGCGGGCTTTTTTGAATACATTGCAGCCTCCATGCTCATTGACGCCTTCTCCAATAGATTTTAATTGTCGATAAACAATTATCTGGAATCTGGATCCTTCCGGAAAATCATCTTTTTATGTTTGAAACTTTAACTCTATGAAAAAATTCTACCGTTAAAAGGGGCGGAATCCCTAAAAGAACCAATCTGCTAAAGGGTATGCTATTTTGATTATTTTTAAGTTGATAAACTACCGCAGATCTAAAATGATAGCACTCGCTCGATGCATTCTTACAAGAGCAAGCGAACCGGTAAATTCGGATCGAGTAGGAGGGAGCGATTAACTCCCGACCTCTCACACCACCGTACGTACCGTTCGGTATACGGCGGTTCAATTAAGATATATGACGCAAAGTTTCATAACGTGCTATCAAACTTTTGAGCCCTTGGGAACTCCAGTAGGAGTTTCCGAGGGCTCTATGCAATACCGGACTATTTGAAATTCGCCAGTAACTCTTTCGCGAGTTACCCCATTCATAAGCCTTCCCTTTCGGGAGGCTCATTCCGATGAGTTTTCTCACTTTCGTGCTCGGCTTCTTCCAATCTTTCCACATGCACATGCGGAGCCTTCTTCGAGTCCACGATTCTAGGTCTTTGAATACGCTTGGCGTATCCGCCAACGCAAAATAACCGCACCAACCCGTCAGGTACTGGTTCAGCTTTTCAATTCGCTTTTCCATTGAATACGGTTTACTTCGTGAGGTGATGTCCCGAACTTTGTCTTTCATCCGGTTTAGGCTCGCTTTCGCAATCCGCACCTTCGGTTCTTTATGGGAAGTAAAGCTGAAGCCAAGGAATTTACGCTTCCATGGTCGGTCTACAGCTGATTTGCTGGTATTCACTTTCAACTTCAGCTTTCCTTCTATAAATGAAGTCACCGACTTCATGACCCGGTTGCCTGCTTTCGGTGTTTTCACGTAGATGTTGCAGTCATCGGCGTAGCGGACAAACGAGTGACCACGCTTTTCGAGCTCCTTGTCCAGTTCATCCAGGACAATGTTCGAGAGCAGCGGGCTGAGAGGACCTCCTTGCGGAGTGCCTTCCTCACTGTTCATAACGACTCCGTTTATCAAGATGCCGGTCTTCAGATACTTGTGGATGAGCTGAAGCAGGTGCTTGTCCTCGGATTCGCTTCGCCAGAAGCCCCATGAGCTTGTCATGGTTCACCCGGTCGAAGAATTTCTCCAAGTCGATATCGACTACCCAGCGGTTGCCATCTTCGATATAGCCTTTCGCTTTCTTGACCGCCCCGTGGGCACTCCGATTTGGGCGGAACCCGTAACTGTGGTCAGAGAAAGTGGGGTCATAGATAGACGACAACACTTGGGCAATCGCCTGTTGAATGAAACGATCCATCACGGTAGGGATGCCAAGCAGTCGCACACCGCCGTCAGGTTTCGGGATTTCGACCCTGCGGACCAGCTGTGGCTGATAGGTTCCCGACAGAAGTTCCATTTTCATGGTATCCCAGTGTTCGATGACATGCGCTCGCAGGTTTTGTACGGGCATTTCATCGACACCATGGCTTCCTTTATTCCGAAGCACCCGGTTCAGGGCACGTATTAAATTTTCCCGTGAGAGAATCTGTTCCATTAACATTCGTTATGCCTCTTTCCGTGAACAACGGTTCTTCTTTATCCAGTTTCTGCTCCACCCTCTTGATGTCCCCAGTGGAATTCACCACGTCCTCCAGTCAAGTAAGCCCTAACGGGTTGTCTGTGTTCAACGCAGAAACTGCCTGCCAAGATGTTGTTCTCTCTTAATTGTTCAGCCCTTCCCATCCGTCTCGAGACCAGATGGTACTATGGCTTCTGCTGACTTCTGGTTGTTCAGCTGCCCATCACTGGGCAGGTTACCAAGGGTACTTGGCGCTCCAACCAGACCTCCCCGGGTAAGAACGCAATCTTTCCCTCCCCCTATCTGCTTCATTTACTGCATGCGACCTTCGGCAGAAAGGGCTTTGCCTTGTTTGGCAGGCTCACCCAATCGCACATAGCCTTCTATGAAGTTCGTGTTCCTCAGACCGGAGGTTTGCCGCCCGCTTCCTTCAGATTCCACGTCGCCGTGGACACCCTTGCGCTTGGCTAACTGTTACTTCTGCATTTATGAGTATAGTCCGATAAAATAGGTAGCGACGACCAACAGGAGCACGTATGAGAAAATGACTGTCGGAGGAGAGACCATCTCATGTTCGAAGCGCTTAAACAATCGTTCTGCCAGATGGCCACTGATGAGTACACTCATCCCTACCAACGCTCCACCCAAAAAGACATTTAATTCTGTCGTCAGAGCAAAGAATACGCTGAACATGATAAATACCGTGGTAAATAGAGTAGAGAAGAATTTAAGTTTATTCACAATGACACACCCCATCCTTTTTTGATTACGAGAGCGCGCTCGTACTCACTTTAATATACTTACGAGTTCGACTTGAAAGAAGATTCATAGGTTTTGATGGATGAGAAGAACAGCTTCAATACAAAACCGGACAACCCGCACTCATTCGACTGTATACATTTCGACGTCGAAATGGATTAGGCTTGTCAGCGATGCCTCGTCTTGTGTTTACGTAGTAAATACGCGAAAATGGAAGTGAGATGAATGCGAGTCAACATGCGTTCAAATGAGAAATCTATCAAATGGTAAAGTGGTGAATGCTGTGCAGTCTAATGAAACCAAAGTGACCTCTTTTCGAGTCTCACAAGAGGTAAAGGAACACATCCAGCGGTTGTCGGAACAGCGGCAGCTGTCGACGAATCAATTATTTGAAGAACTGATCGCCTTGGCTGATAAACAGGTTCCAGATCCATTGATCAGTGAGGAGAACGACGCTCTCCAGGCGGCATTGAATCAGGTGCTGGCCCTCTTCAATGAACGTGCCACGCGGCTAGAGCTTCGGACAAAGGAACACGAACGGATCCGTTCACGCTATCAAAAGACGATTCATGACCTTGAGCAAAGTATCATCATAGAGTCAGAACAGCTCAAAGAGGACTATGAGCGTCAAGTCGCGGCCCACGAACAGGAATTACTTCCACTTCAACATCAAGTGGAGCTCCTATTCGCCGAGAAACAGAACGCTCAGGACGCCCTCGAGACCGAACGTGCTTCTTTCAAAGAAGAACTAAAGGCCCAGAAGAAGTTGGTCTTTAATTTAGAAGAAGACGTCAAGAAGCTCGAGCTAGAGCGCAGCCAGCTCAATCGTCAAAACCAGAACCTGATGGACACGCTTGACGATTTGAAGGCACGAACGCGACGAAACGACCAACTCGAAGAGGAGAACCAAAAACTTCACTTAGAAGTACAGCTCCTCCGTCGTGAAAAAGAGGCGTTCGAGAACCGGTTACAGGAACAGGTCGAGCTCGCGGTCCTGCGGGAGCGGAACACCCAACAAAATAAACAATGATACGAAAAGGGTACTAGATTGAGTCAACCAGTGACTGAATCTAGTACCCTTATATTTATTACAAAGTAAGGATTTAACGGTTTGAAGAAATCGCCTGATACATGTTCCATGATTTGACCAAAAAAGCTCCATTTATACGTAGAATCATAACCTCATGAGAGTATAAAAATGACTCGACTTGGTCCAATTAAGATTTCACCCGCAATCCACGCTTCTTGAATCGATTACGCTTTTCTTCTAATTTCACTTTCATATCTACCGAGAACGTACTTTCAGGAGTGTTGTAGGCGCGCCGTGCTGCCATACTAAGCATTTTAGCCACATCCTCCGCCCGGTCGTCCTGTAAATCAAGCAGTGAAGATCGAACATACTGGCGAGCCATTTCTCGGTCACGTAGCGATTCAGGGACCGATACATGACGACTTAATGCCAGAGCCAATTGAGCCGTCTCTAAGCGATAGCTTGTCCCACCTGCCTGCATACGATTCAGTTCATCCGCTAGCTCGCTTTGCAGACGTACATGATTACTGTCCGTCATCGGTCACCCTCCTCTACTCTTCTTTTGATTTATTATATACCCTTTTCCTGAAAAATTCGACTCAAGTCGTGCACGTTACAAAATGGATCGTCCCACGTCATGTTCGCTTTATATTCCTCTACAAGTTCGAGAAGTTTGTCTTTATCGCAAAGTTCCAATAGATTCGTCTTTTCGAGATCCTCTAAGTCCTTTTGGCGAGAGGAGAAGATCTTGGTACATGCTAATAGTTCAATGTCAGGGACATACACATCAATCGCCTCGAATAGACCTTCGATCTTATGACGGAATTCATTTTCTCTAAAGTCTTCACGGGGTGGGAACTGAATGACCCCTTCGACAATTTCAATTTCATATTCATGAAGTGCCTCTTTTAATTCAGGTGTCACAACGCCCTCCGTCACGCGAATGTCAATATCTCGCGTCGGACGATACTCGGCATCTTTATTCATCATTTCAATGAAGAGAAGGATCCCCGAGGCGCCAACCACAACAAACTCGACTTCGATGTTTCTTGAGGCGCAAAACGTATCAAGCACGAGCAAGGTATCGATGATACTTTCCACGTCCTTGTATTGATTAGAGTAAGTCATGTATGTCCCTCCTGATGAAAATGACCCACTCTGATTCGGTATGTTAAGAATCTTAGTGGGCCATGATGTATTTCGCTTCTCTCAACTTAATTCGTATTTAAATAGGCACTGAGAGCCCGCCGGATAATCTCATCTTCTGACACATGTTCTTTTTGCGCGGCTTGCGTTAATCCGACGTATAAAGGATCTGTCAGATCAGCAAAGCGAATCTGTACACGCATGGGTTTCACAGATTTAGTTTCGACTTCGAGCACGCGTTGTTCCTGACGTTCGATCAACATCCGTTTCACTTCACGGAGTTCTTCACGTGTCATCTCGTACACCGTCTTGTCTCCTGAAGCTGTGTAGTACTTCTTATTCTCGAGTAGCGCGAGCTTCGGATCTTCTGGCCACGACAACAACTCAGCAAGCTTCGTTGCACTGAAATCTTGCTCGAGCGTCTTCTCTAAGATGTTCGGACCAAACGTATTCCAAAATGAGACAAATCGATTCACTTGAGAATGTGACATGCCAATTTTGGCTAAGAAGTCTTTCCAATTGCCTTCTTCTTGTTTGAACTCTTTCTTCGTCTCAGGATCACGGAACAGACTATTTGCGTGTGCAAGTATACGACACTTTTCGACAAAGCTAGTCGCTTGAATCGCATCGATGTGGTTGTAATATTGAACGATTCCCTCCATATCCTCAGGGAGCTTCTTGGTGATGATACGTGACAACCCCGTCGCCGGCAGGGCCTGATAAGGGTTCGACACGGTCGTCGTCGCCGAGAATTCTTTCACGGCATCGACTTGTTCCGTACGGCTATCCGTCGTTTGTTGATTCTGATTCACCGGAAGGTTGGCACTGAATGTAGAAATCTTCGGTGTATGTTTCTTTCGGTTGCGTGTCATAACGACAATACCTCCTCAGCAAGTTGTAAATAGGCATCGGTTGCCGGGCTCTTGTGATCAATGACAGGACGAGACTCTCGCTGCAACGTCTGAACCTTCACCGCATAAGGAATCGTCGTCAAAACCGGAATACCGACTTCTTTCCCAAGTTCTTCAAGTTCTTCGACTGTCGTGACATCCCCTTTCGAGCGAGCACTCACCATCGTCGGGATGAAGGCAGCGATATGGATGTCTTCCCGGAATCGCTTCATCTCTTCAAGCTCTTCTGGAGCCGAGTAGACGGCGTCCATTGAGAACTTCTGCATCTGTACAGGCATCACGATGCGATCCTGTGCGACGAGTGCGCAACGGGCATAGGGGTTAAGAGCAGAAGTCGATCCTGGGCAATCGATGAGACAGATGTCAAACAGCTCATCAATCTTGGCGAGTTCTTCGCTGAGGCGATACTCATACCCGATCTGGCTCGTCAGGTCACTCGGTGAGGCCGAACGTCTCGTCGGGACAAGATAGACCGTTCCCGTCTCATACTCGCATGTCACTATGACCTGTTCGATTGGTGTGTAGAATGGGTCATTCTCTTCTAGTAGACAATCGAGTAAGACTTTTCCTTCATAATCGTTTGTCAGACCAAGCCCGTTCGTCGAAGAGGCCTGGTCGTCCGCGTCGATGACGAGGACACGTAATCCGTCGCGTGCATAGACATGCGCCAAGTTGATGGTTGTCGTCGATTTCCCGACGCCGCCCTTTCGATTGTACAATGCGATTTTCTTCATGATTCGTCTCCTCGCTTCTCGTCTGTGACGTCGATGATATTGTCGTTCACGGTCCGCTCGATGATTTCCGTCAACAGTTCACTCACACTCCGGTTTTGGGCATGTGCATACTGTTGGAACTGATCGGACAGGTCGGACGGGATTCGTGCCGAAAGGACGGCAGATGGTTTCTTTGTTTTTTGAAACGGGCTGACTTTGACCTGTTGCACAGGCTCACGGGTCTTACGGGCCTCACGGATTTGTTTGACCGTCAACTCGTCGACGCTTCGTGACTCTCCATCAATATAGAGTCCCTGTTCGACTACCTCTTCGACGTTGTCGAGATACATCAGTTCAAACAGTTTGGAAGCCGGTAAGCTCGCAAGTGATGATTCGAGTGGATGTAACGTCTCATAGGCTTTGACGTACCGAGAGGCAAGAGAACTCGACATGGACACGGCTTCGAGGAACCCCATCCATTCTTTTTTGTCATGCATCTCAGAACGAGCGATGACGAGCCGCTTCCCGATCTCAAATACAGAAATCGTTTGAACTTTTGAAAGCTCATTGATTTCATGAACAAGGTCCTCGACTTCTTTAGAGACCGGAAGTTTTTGGACGAGCGCGCTGATATTCGTCAAACCACTTTGATACGGGTGCTGCTCACTCGGCTTGATTTTATGAATGTTACGATTCCGTGCTTTCATGATGTTTCACCTGCCTGTTCAACGACTTGCTTAGCCAATAGTCGAAACGGTTCAGCAAGTACCTTCGATTCCTTGGAGCGGTACTGGATGACACTCTTTCCACTATCGGCAGCTTTCTCGATGAATGTGGAGCGCTTGATCATCGGAAGAATGTTTAACCCCTCTTCCTTCGCGATGGTTGCCATTGCTTCATAGTACTCCTTGTCTGCCTTTAAAGATGCATCCATCGCGACAGGAAGAATACCTGTGATGACGAGGTCTGGGTTGTAGAACTTTTTCACTTTTTGAACGGTTCGAACCGTACTCGCAAGTTGGTCGAAAACGAGCTTCTTCGGCATGAACGGGATGACCGTCATATTTGATGTCGAAAGCACGACTTTCGAAAGTTCGTTGATCGATGGGACTGAATCTAAGATGATCCAATCAAACTCCTCTTCTAGCGGTGCAATCATGTCCTTTAATAGAAAGAGCTTGTCTTGCTCGGAGATTAGGTTGATCAACCGGGCATTTCGTTCATTCGAAGGGAGAAGACTCACATGATACGTTTCATCATCAAACAGGACTTCTCTGATATCAAGATTACGTGTATGTACGTCAAACATCGTCATGTATTTGATCGTGTCGGATTCTTTTAACATCAGCTTGCTGAGCGAGCCTTGGGGATCCAAATCAATGATGAGGACTCGTTGTCCCAGCTCACCCAATGCGTAAGCCATATTCAAAGAACAGGTCGTCTTGCCTGACCCACCTTTCGATATGTAAAACGTGAGTATGTTCATCTTCTCTCCCCTTTCTCTTTCATATCATTTCACATTCACTCTTTGCATTCAATACAAAAACAGAAAAGACACTGATAAATTCAATACAAAAATGTATACAATAATAATTTTGGTTTGTATACGATTTTTGCATCTGAATATTTTCTGTATACGTTTCGACGTCGAATTGTATACAGAGACATTTTTGGACTATGTATTTATACAAAGTTCCTGTTGTGAACGTCATTCATATTTGTAGATCTTTTCTATAGAAGAAATACTTGGCACATCTAGATATGATTTAAATAATAGAAGAAGAGATAAAACCATATTCTTCTGAGTTAAAAAAATATAAATAGATTAGAGAGAGTTAAATAAAGATTAATAGAATTAGAAAAAGAAGAGGATCTCTCAATCCAGTCATACCAATCCTTCTGACGATTTAAGTGAAAAGAGATATTTCAAAAGGGCCATCGTTTCGTTCACAAAAGTTCATTTTTTTTCAACTCTGATTTGAGAATTAAAAAACAAGAGAGGATTTAATTCAGTAAATCCTTGATTACTTAACTACTTGGTTTGATTTTTTTCCTAAAAGTAAAAAAAGCAGATTCAGTATGCAATGTTGACTTAGAACGAATGAGAAACAATATAAACAGAAGGAAATACCTGAAAAAATGGGTGGTTTTCATATATATTTTCAAAAATGAACATGACAAATAGACCATCATGCGATAGCCAATTTTGCCTGGTTCTCTTTTAGTCGTTGGTGAAGATAGAAAATTGGCTCCTCAAAGAACAGCTTATGGGTGCTCGAGTGGACCAAGTCCTCACGATGGTGTAGGAATGCTTGTTTTAACTCTTCGACGACCTGTTTGAATGTCTCGGCCCCGAATGTATCGCTCATCGAGAAGAGTGAATCACGGTTGACCTTGAGCGCGTCAAAGTCGAAGAACTCCCCAACCCGCTTACGCAATTCGAACCACAGGAGTTGAACTTCCGAGCGGTCTTTCTCTTTGATCTGTTTACTGTCTTGCGCAGCCGAGAGCTGGACTTCAAGTAAGAGCGGTCGTGTCACGTCTTGGACTCGTTTCTTAAGTGAGACATTTTGTTTGACCATGTTCAAGAAATGCTTACTGTCTTCGACAAGCGAGACCTGAAGAAATTTAAGACCAGACATCATCTTTTGGATGGCGAGCTTATGGCCACAGTATTTAGGAAGGAATCCTTTGATCTCATCGTAGGTCAGGATGGCTTGTTCATTTGACTGGACATAAACATCTTTCTCGACCTGGACGATTGTCCGTAGCGCGAGTCGCAACGTGTTCACATTATCGAGTGCGATTAGTTCGGACAAGAGACCGTGCCAAACAGACGTATACCCGGTCTTCGAATCGACCGTTGCACCGTCCACAAACAAATCACGATAGTTTTCAAGGTAATCCGTCAATTGGATTGAGATCACTCCTGGGAAGTGACGTACGACCGTCATGAGCCCATTCTGTTCAAAGATCTTTAAGTTGTTATGTAGGGAGCGGACCGACGTGCATGCAAAATTCGCGACCATGTGGTCTTCAATGAATTCGACTTTCCCTTGGTCATCGGCATAGGCGAGAATAGAGAGAATATGACGGATCCGGGACTTAGTCCATTTGAAGGCCGTGAAACAGGCCGGGATGTTATAGTGATGCTGCTCGTAACGATAATGATCTGCGCGTTTCGTCCAACGCGTCAATCCGCTCATTGCGACCAATAGCTTATTGGCGACCAAAATATGTCGATTCGTCTCCATCATCTCTCCTACACCTCCCCTATCCTAAAATATGCTAGTTTCAGTATCCAGCTCTTTCAAGATAGTGTCAAAGTGCGTTTTCAGTACGGGATTTTGTTACCAAAATGAAAAATACGTTGATACAAAGCCATTTTAAACCGAGAAAAATATGCGTTTTCAGTACGGTCATTTGTTACCAAAACTGATTCATTCGCTCTATAGTGCCATTCCTACAGAAAATAGAGTAGATTTTTTTAGTTGAAAAAGAGAAAAGTGTAGTTTTGGTACGGCACTTAGTTACCAAAAATGAAAAAGTGTAAGTTTGGTACGGTCGTTTGTTACCAAAAGAGAAGAAAATGTAGTTTCAGTACGGTCATCTGTTACCAAAAAGGCAAAAAGAGTCTCAAAAATTTATTTTCAAAAGGGCGATGAATCGGTAAAAATGTAGTTTCGGTACGGTGTTTCGTGACCAAAATAAGAAAATGCAGTTTCAGTACGGTCATCTGTTGCCAAAAACTAAAAAGTGCAAGTTTGGTACGGTTGTTTGTTACCAAAATCGTTGGAATCTGATATAAATGAAAGCCATATTCACCAAAAAAGATGATCTGCTTGAATATCTATCGATCATTAAGAGGTGATTTGAGTGAGGAATATTCAAACCACCCTTCTTATTAAGAAGAAGGAGAGAAGAAGTGTAAGATTGGTACGGCACCATCAAAAATTAAAAATTTGATTCCTGACGTTCCATGAGTATGGATACTAGTTGAGCGTTTTGGCCCATTTTCATCGTTAAATCGATTCATGTGAAACATTAGTGCAGCTAAACTGAAAAAAGAACCCAGATAGACTGGGTTCTCCACGATATCAATTACAATAATAACGTGTCCACATGACCTGGCAATTCCCAAGACTCCAACGGGTAGAAGGTGAAGAAATAATAATCACCGGAACGGTGCCATTCCTTCAGGATGAAATCATGTTCCTTGATTCGATCCAGATTCAACTCAAGCTCTTTCAGATTGTCGGCCTTTCGGACCTTGTTGAATCGAATCGAATAGGTGAACTGACGCCAGTGCCTACGGACGGGTTGTTGCTCCCCTGTCTGGATAGAGCTCATCCGCTCTTTTTGAAGGACGAAGGCCAGGTGATAGGCGAAGCTGCCTTTCAACTGTTCGATCTGTTCCCCGTAGATGCTGACGATCTGTTGTTTCAAGAGGTCGTCGTAAATTTCCTCACTGACCGTGACGATGACCTGGCTCTCGGCTAATGTCGTCGCATTTTTAATGGTAACCGAGGAGAACAGGCCACGGATGAAGAAGTCCCCGTCCTCGTTGTGTCCGGCGACCCGATAATAACCAAGCTTCATGAGACGTTGCGTCGTCAAATCGTAGCTTTTCCCACTATCGTTCGCATACAGCTTCTTGACGAGCTGCGAGAGCGGGAAGATGATTTTCCGGCTCGTCTGAAACGTCATGTCCCGATACGCCAGAATCTCTGTGAAGGCCTCGAAGTCTTTCGAGTCAAGGTCTGGTACCTTCCCGTTCAATTCTTGGATGAACTCTTTGCTGACGAGGAGCGAGAG
Source organism: Exiguobacterium sp. s123 (assembly GCF_018617075.1). GTDB lineage: Bacteria > Bacillota > Bacilli > Exiguobacteriales > Exiguobacteriaceae > Exiguobacterium > Exiguobacterium profundum. The sequence goes on from NZ_JACSJL010000009.1 coordinate 21,586, forward strand.
GTGGTCGGGAATTCCCTTTTTATATTTCGGGACCACCGTGTCATAGTTCTGAAGCTCGAGATTCAGTTGCGACGCTTCGTTCAGTTTTTCATCCAACAGGTCCGTCTGGTTCTTGATGCGGTCGGACATGCCGAAGAATGGGATATCGACGGCGAGCGTCGGAGAATGATGCGCCGTCGGTTGGTTGAGATCGACTTCTTTGGCTACCTCCCATAAGATCATCAAAACGTCCGTCTTGAGCGAGGTCTTCTTCTGATTCACCGTCTTTTGGGACCAGTATGGATACGTATGGATTAACAGGTTTGGATTCTCAGACCATTCCTTCAACTCTTGGATGCATTGTTGCATATAACCTTCGATGGTTTTCACGTGAAACTCTTTCAGGAAGGCTTCGGGTCCGACCAAATGGTGATATGCGGTAATCATCTCGAACCGGGCACGCAATTCTTTTTTCGGGCCGCGTCCCTCTTCGTAGTTTCGGATGGCAGCCTGAACCCATCGTTTCTTTAACTTGTTGAATGAATGATAACGTATTTTCTTATAAGAAGCCTCTAGATTTTCGAATTGATAGTTCTCTTGATAAAGTGCCGTGACAAATTCCTGGATATCAAAGATAGACACGCTGTGGAGAATTTCCTCCATGCGATGCCTCTGAATAGCCGTGACCGCTTGAGAAATGATGAGTTGTTGCGAGCGGCCATTGGAGGTTGATTGAGTCTCCATATTGATCACCTCTTCTAAGGATAAATATAGCACAAACTCAGCCATATTTTTTTATCCAATTTAAATTATTTCAAATACCATAAGTTTATAAAAAAAATGTGCGCCGGCGCACACTTTTAAAAATGTAGGTAAGACAATACTTTATTCTTTTATTCGGTCATCAAGAAGTCAAAAGGTTAATTTCAGATAATCAGATATAAGGATGTTTTCGTGGTCTTGCGTCGTCCGATTATTGATGAAAGTCAAGGATACTCTTTCGAAAGTGAGGTTATCATCTCTTCGATTCGTACTAATAGCGAAACTTAAAGGAGTTATTAAGGAGGCTAATGAATAGTTGAAGCTTAAAGAAATCAAAAAGTGTGCGCCGGCGCACACTTTTTGATAAAAACATTAGAGTGAACTCAGGACGTATATGAGAGAGAGAGTTTGAAAGAAACAGATGGACGGAAATATCGACCGGAAATCAAATTTCAGATTATCATTGTCACGATTGGAACGTGATATTCTATAAAAAGAAATGGAGGTCGATTAAATGAATTTTGAAACAAAATATTTGATTAGGTGGGGAATCCCAGGATGGGTGTTCATATTTTGGTTATTCTTTTATTTTTCATTCACCCAAAATAATTACTCCGAATTTGTCAAAAATGTTCCGTTGCTAATATCTTTGGTAGTTGCAGGTGTTCCATTGGGTTATCTGATTTATCAAATCTATTTTGCCTGTTTTTGGAGTTTTAGAACAAAAGACAGTTTGAACAGATTTAGAAGCGAATTAGGAGACAAGTTTTCTACAGATGCTACCTTTGGCACTCTGTACGAGAATAGAAATAAAGATTACTACTATCTTGAACACGTTTGGCATTCTATGTTGTTGGAGCAGGATGAGGGGGTCCGTGCTTATTTGGAGGGGCGATATAGACATTTGTTGAGGACTATCCATGGGGTGGGTACATTGTTCGTCAGTACGACAGGTTCGCTAATCCTTGTTTTCTTCTTGCTGGTCCGAAGTTTGATCATAGGCGAAGAACCATTATTGTTTTACATAGGTATTGTGATGCAATCCGTTATTTTAGTTGCGGCCTCACTAAACTATAGATACTTCTCCGATAATCTTCGTGCGTTTCAGGTCGGTATGTTAAATAAATACCTACCTTTAAACGAAGTACCACAAAACCTGAATCATGTTTCTGAAATGAAAGATAAATGACTATCTTACAAAATATAAGGATATTTTATTAATTTATATTTCATTAATTTATATTTCATCTACAAGTAGAGATGATTCATGTATATTCTTGAATCATCTCTTTTTGATAGGGTGCAAGTACAGGTTACAATCAAAACCTTTATCAATTTTTCTACTGGAAGAAAAAAGGTTCTGGATAAAAGTCGGACTTCGCAACATCCTTCACAACAAAGTGTCTTCCTCTTCATCCTGATTCTTTTCAAAGAAAAAACTTATAAAATCTTTTCCAAACCTTGAGATTTCAAATTGTTCTTTTGATTTAAATTTAGGTTCTTTCAATTTTGGTAAACGATTGGACTTAGGGTTTGATAGTTTTTCAAGGTATGAAAAAGTGTCTTTGAACGTTTTGGAGATCTCTTTAAGATCATCAACGACATTAAGGTCTGTACGAGTAGTCAATAAACCAATCCTTAGCAAATTTCTTCGTACTGCCTCGTATTGATCATACGATATACCGTGTCGTTCCATGACATCGTGGAACGTCTCTCTAGAACCCTCTTGGTACCAGAAACGAGTCGAATTCATTAGCCTTAAGACCGAAATGTCGATTATTCGTGATTCTTTCAACACGTCGTAATAGGTTAAGACAAAGTCTTCTGATACAAAATCGTGTTTCGTGATTTGTACAAACCCATTGACCATGTATTTAATTTTTTCTTCTTGTTGTTCGTCTATCGCCGAGTCTAATACATATTGAAACAGTCTATCAATCTGCTCTTTTTGTTCATTAGTTTTAGATTCAAGATTCGACTGAATGGATTCTACTTTAAGATTTAACTCTTCAGCGACACGTAACATGTTTCTCTCGAAGCGAGCACGTTTATAGCCTTGAACTGCTCCAGACAACCCAGGGAGAAATGAACTCACTGCATCTATAGCTAAATCTCCCGCTGCACTTTTGATAGACTTTTTTGCTACTTCAGCGCTAAGCTCACTTCCTACATTTAAAAAAGTATCAAGAGCAAGATCACGACTAGTTTGCTTTAAGTTTTCTTTTCTGTTTTTATCCATAAAATTCATTCCTTTCATATAACGAGCTACTTGCAAAAATAGAATTGATGACTTTCATTTATACTAATTGTTTTTTGGTTGTGAATACGAGAAACAAAGAGTATATTTTTTGACTATAAACAATTATGGTCTACAGATTTTGTTTTTGTCTGACTAAGCACAAATAAAATCGTATTTTTTCATAAAATATAGAATTTCAAATAATCATCTGTACCTTGCAATAATTCTATGAAAGAAGAAAATTGATTTACAAAAAATTATAATAAATGACATTGTAAAAATAATTTGGTATCTTTTGTATTGAGAGGTTTCTTTTTTTGGAATATGAAAAATCTTAAAAGCAAAGAAAGAATACAGTCTAATTTATTAAGTTATCATTTATTAAAAAAAGGAGAATTGAGATGTTAAAAAAATTAGAAATTCACGGTTGGAAACAATTTGAAAAGATATCAATTGATTTTGATAAAAGAGTCACACTTATAACAGGAGCGAATGGGGCGGGTAAAAGTACAATTTTTCGTATGATAGCAAACGATATGGGGTGGAGTTATACTGAAACCTCAAATCCTGTTAAAGACAAGAAAAATTCTTCTCCTTTTTACACCGGCATTTCAGATAATAGTCAGATTAAACGAAATAAGAATCATTTAATTAATTTTACTGATGAACAACGTAAAGAATTATTAAATTTAGGATATTTACACCGGGACATTGATGAGGTTAATGATCCATATGCTTATCTATCTAATGGGTATTTTGAAATTGGTAATTTGATCAGCGAAGACGGTAATTTCACTTATTTTGTACCTGAATTTGTGGACGATGGTGCATACTATTTTCATACAAAGTTTGAGCCATCAGAATTTATTGATGCAAAAGAAAATCAGTTATCGGAATTAAGTACTGACTACCTTGAGGCATATATTTCTTACATTCGTCAAATTGGTAGAGAAATCATAGGACTTAGTATCCCTTCTCATAGAAGTCCATATACATATGAAAAAATTGATTCTATTCCAATTCATGCGCCTCAAACAACTGAACTAATAAAGGATTATTTTGAATCAGTAAAAAACCGAACACTTAACAACACTTACGCAAACGATCACTCACCTATTCTAACTATGAAAAAATCTATCGTATCTTTAGCTTTATTCAGTGAAGATAATACCTACGTAAAAGGAAACCCTGAATTTAAAATCATGATTGACGAATTTAATGAAGTCTTAATGAATGTCTTGCCTAAACATTTACAGTTTGAGGGTCTTTTAATTGTATCTGGAGAAGTAGTAATGAGTACAAAAGCAGGAGATTTTTTAATAGATGCAGCTTCTGGAGGAATAGGTGCTCTCATTGATATCGCTTGGCAAATTTTTGTTATTGATTTCGAGTACGAAAATTACGTTGTTGTGATAGATGAACTTGAAAATCATCTTCATCCTTCTATGCAAAGGGAAATACTACCGAATTTATTGAATGCATTTCCTAGAGCTCAGTTCGTAGTTAGTACCCACAGCCCTTTCATAGTCAATTCAATTATAGAGGGTAAAGTATATGCCTTAACGTTTAATTCACAAGGGAAAGTAAACAGTGAATTGCTAAATTTCGATAATAAATCTGCTGACGCTTTTGAGATTTTAAAAGATGTATTAGGAGTCTCGGTTACTATGCCAATATGGATGGAAAAAGAATTTAATAATACGATTAATGAGATTAGTACAACAAAACCATCTGAACTTAATGTTGAGGACTACGAGAAAATGAAGCTTATTTTAGAAGAAAAAGGACTATTAACTCAATTTCCACAACTATTAAAAATGTTGATGGAGAAAAATAATGATTAAATTAGTTAAAGAAAACATGCCTCCTATATTAATTGATAAATATGAACAATGGACGGAAGACTTAAAAGCAGCATATGAAGAAGAGGGGAAAGTGCCTAACTATATAAAAACTAGATATACACATAAAACTATAAAAGAATTAATTATTAAAGAAACAAATGGAAAGTGTGCCTATTGTGAAAGTAGAATCTTGGCTAATTCCTTTGGTGATATTGAGCATATCATTCCGAAAACTAAAGACCTTACTAAATGGTTCGAATGGGAAAATCTTACCTTGGCGTGTCAAAGATGTAATAATGGTAAATCAGATTATTACAACGAGGAATTAGATTTACTTGATCCATATATAGACAATATTCCGGAGCATTTAGTTTTTGATGGACCATTTTTAATGCCCAAGTCCAAAAGAGGGGCTACTACTATATACGTAATCGATTTAAACAGAACTGATTTATATGAAAATCGCAAAAGATTCTATGAAAATACCGTTATACCATATGTATACTTATACAATCTTGTAGACGATCCGGCTGTGAAAAGAAAAGTTTTAATTGATATTCAGAAATTAACAAGAGAAGATCAGGAGTTTAGTTATATGGTTTCAAAAAAAGTTAATGAAATTACAATGCAAGAAATTTCTTAAAGTGGTTTTAGTTTGATATTTTAGTGGGTTAATTCAAATAACCGGTTTATTAATTGCGAGTACCCATTCATTTTGTTTACGGATTAATGATTGATTAACTACATGGCCGGCTGTCAATCGCCTATTTATCAATCTCTATTTATTTCTATATAGAAGACTATATTTGACCTGTTGCAATTTTTTATTCAAATGGTAAATCCATATTTGTCATGTTTGAGAGTTGATTCAAAGATTGTAAGTAACCATTTGTCGTGTTAATTGAGTTATGACCGACCAGTTGCATGACCCCAATCAACGAATTTCCGTTCGCCAGGAGCTTTGTGATGTAGGCCCGGCGGAACCAGTGGGGCGGGGTCTTCTCTTCGTTCGCGACATAGTCGACCGCCTGATGAGTCATCAGGCGGAGGGCTTCATAAGTGATCGCCTTGTTGACTTTTATCGTACTAAAAGCGATGAAAGGGGACGCGACTTCCTCGATCATCATCAACGTCTGCAGTCGATTTACGAGATAGGTCGCCTTCTCGGTAAGCGGGATGCGGCGCCACTTGTCGCGTTTCCCTTTCACCTCGAGGTAAGATGTATGCTGATTTCGCTTCACATCGGTGAACTTGATTGATAACAGTTCTGCAGCTCGCATGCCTGTCGTCAACAACAAATAACCGATCGTCTCGTTACGGAGCTCCATGAGCTCCTTTTTTTTTGCCCGCTTGACGGTATGACGGAACGACTCAGCAATCCGCTCGATCTCGTCGAAATCAATCTCACGACGGAGCAGCTCAGGGCGCTGCTGGTTCTTCACGTGGAAGCCCAGATTATGTAGATGATACTGGTTGACGTGGAGGTAGGTTAGGAGACGCTTCAACATGTTATTCTTCCGCTGCGCCGTGCGTGGGGTATACTGTTCGTTCACCGCGAATAGGTAGCGATGGATGTCGAGCACGGTCAGGTGTTTTAACCCATCTGTCTTCGTCATCACAAAGCTAAGCACGAACTCAAGGTCTTGCTTATAGGCACGACGCGTGTGCGGACTCTTATCAGCGTAGATTGGGAATAATTCCGTTGCCCAGAACAATTCAATCACTTCGATATCAGTTAACGTCTCGAGATCGATATGGTCCTTCTTTAATGCTTCGGCCAATTTGGGATTTGCCCCGGTCAATTCTCGTAACGCTACTTCGAACGCCTTCTGCTTTTTCTCAATCTCCATGCTTCTCCCTCTTTTCGCTCCGTATTTTTATTTGAATATCTGTATTCGTTAAAAGACGTGGTGGAAAACGAGTAATACATATGTATTAGCATTAAAAATACTTTTGTAATTAGATAAATAAATTCTATAAGTATGTATTACAATTATATAGTTAGTTACAATTAAATTCCATTAACTTGTGATAATCTTATATTATCACAAGTTAGATGACAGTATAAGTCATTAACCAATTAGAAGAAAAGAATAAGAGCTGGACAGCATTGTGATATGCTCTACAATAGAAAGAAAGGTGAGATAACAAATCTGTTTATCTGATTGGAAGTGTTTTTTTAGGGCGAGAAGTCGGCAGTCGATTAAGCAAAAATTGATTGCACTGCGCATGGTGGAAGGACAAACAAATACGTGGAAGGAGATCACGGAGGCTCATGACGTCTCTAGGCACACTTTCCAAGTGTGGAAGTGGAAAGTGAAATTCGATACAATCGGAATCAAAAACCTGTAGACCTTACCTCAAGGAACAGAAGATTGCTGCCGTCCGTGGCTATCTCGATAGATTTATTGGAATAGAAGAAGCGGGACTGACACACAGCATGTCCCGGATCGGTCGTTGGGGTACCTTGAAAGTCGAGATGAACTCCTTGCGTGAGTTCTAGTCCAATATGTTGTTCTACAACTACCATCATCTCCAAAAACGACTAAACGGCTTTGGTCCTTTCGAATACAGGACTCAAGCCGCCTAGGTCGGTTTTCTCTATCTACCCTGTCTATTTGACGGGGAGCAGTTCATTGTTCAACTCTACTCTTTTTTTTTATACCCCTTAGCTTCATCTCAAGCAAGGATCTCTTTCCACTCGGAATAAATGAATTGGCTAAAACGGGCTGTCTTATCTGTACATTGGAGGCGATGGACTCATTTATAATTTCGAGACCTACCTCACTGATAAAGGCAGTATTAGGGTAAAACCTACCATCTCCTTTTGCTTGCAGAGTACTAAAAAGCGATTTTATCTCCTGAATAATTTTTTGATCTAGCTTAAATCTGATTGGAAGTGTATAATTCCCCTCCATTAAATCTTTCTTTATATTGTAGACTCTTCCGCATTCAAGACATTTGAAGTTTTCAAGTTCATCTTCCGATACATAGTGTTCTATCTCGCAATCACTTGTAAAAATATATTCAGCCGATACTGTTTTCTTTTTACTAAACAAAGACAATAACAATAGAAGAGTAATCGTTTGAGTATTTGTATATTTTAATGTTCGAGCAAGAAAGTAAGGATTAATGTAATCATTCTTAGTTGAGACTACTTCTTTAAAATAATCTAACATTTTTTCATTCAAATGATTAATATCAGAATACTCAACTTGTAACTTGGGATAATCCGCGAATAAATTCTCTAATTCTGTTTTTAATGTGTTCATATATACTCCTTCTAGACTCAGCCAGGTAATTTATGTTTGCATCATTTTCTGAACTACTTTGTAAAAATTCAAATGTTAACTTATCGCGACGGACCTTGACAGTAAATTTTTGTTGGTATCTTATATCTTCATGTTCATCAATTTCATAATGGAAAGATATTTCTGATACAACTTTTAACCTCTTAATCATTTCAAGTAGATACCAATATGGTTCGGTATGATAAACAGGTTCACGACGACTGTGCCGAGTTCTAGAAGAAGTGACATTTACAATATCTCTAAGAGCGAAACTGTAGATATATTGACTTAACTGCAATGAATCTATTTCTTTGACTAAATCTCGAAGTCGAATACCATTTAAAAGTGAAATTGCTTTTTCTAAACTGTCTCCACTTAAATCGTAGTTATTTTGTAGATAACTATTTAGTTCTGGATTCTTAGATAAAACTGTGTTTGAAGGAAAAACCTCATTAATTTGTTGTAAAAGATTTTCATGATCTTCAATAAATAAGTGATAAAGCGAAGCTTCAAGAGGTGAAGTTTGAAATGCAGATTGTGCAGAATGATGATCCTCCAAAGGCGATATAATATCTGGTACAGACTTGCTAGTAGTAATTCCGTCATCAAACCACTCATTAATTTTAGATTGCATGTAACCGGTTAATTCATCTTCGTTGTTGAGCATAATATCTTGAGGGATTTTGTTTTTGTAAAAATTTTGAGTTGCAGTTTTGTTCCAATGATACTCCAAAAATCCATTCTGCAAGTCTATAACATACTTCACTAAAAAGGAGCTAAATTGCTCTCTTTCTGAACCTCCTAATCGATAATATCCAATGCGTTCTATAATTGTGATTTTATGATTTGAAAATACAAAAGACAAATATGAATATTCTTTACTCTCAATCGTTGTAAGACTTCGATTTACAAACTCAGGATATTTTTCATGTATGTGTTCCTGCATTACTTCGCATATTTGATTAATATGTTCTAAGTTACCATAATCTATATCCATTTCAAGAATGCTTAAGGTTCTGTAGTTAAAATGATAATCAATGAATTCGATGAACTTCTCATCCAATGTTTTTAAGATGCTGTCTAAGATAGCTGTATGAGGACATAGCTGTTCACGGAATAATTGAGAATATCTTTTAATGGTTTGACTTTCACTACTAGTTTGAGCTAAAAGGTATTTAAATATTAATTCAGAGACTTGGTAAGTTTTCTTTTTATGCTTAGTCAAATTGACGTCATCAGTTAATTGAATAAAGTAATCCAGATTGTTTTCAATCATACCAATTAAAATTTCCTCTTGTTTATGAAGAGGAATATGACGCAATATTGTTATAGGATATTTCATAATAACTCCTTACTTAATTTGATAGTAAAGTATTTTTTATCATTGATTTAGTTGAATTAGCAAGCAACTTTTTTTGATTAGTTACTAATTCTATTAGATCTGTATAATGTTTTTGGTTTTCCACTTCAACTTCAGAAATCTGCAATTCAGTCCATTTTTGAATAGCACAAATATTTAATTCGGACCATAGTTGATACTCAATTATTTTTTCCTCAATAGCTTTGAAATTTTCCTGATTGATATTCTGTAACTCGAAAAAAAGAATGTAAATTTCACTATCAGATAATACTTTTGACAGTTTTTCTGAAGAGTAGTTATGCTTTTCGAGCTTAGAGTTAAATAGTACTTCCCAATCTTCTGCTTCTGATTTTTGAATAGAAATTAAGTCTTGAACAATAATAAAATAGTTTTCTAATTCATGATTAAGAATCGAAAGCTCTTTTTGATACGCGCTTAAATTTTCTAAAATAATTGATATGTAAATCCTATCTCTTTCCATATTTTCTTGCCTTATTAAACTATTAGTTTGCACAATTATTTGTCTGGTCGTGGCATAGTATAAACCTAAAAGACCAATTATATTGCCAAGATAGCTGCCCCAAAACCCAATCCAACTCTCAACATTTCCTAAAGCAATCGAAAACCAACTTATTTTTAGACCGAATGATAAAAAAAGAGGAAAAAGAATAACAGCAATAGAAATCACAATAAAAGTAGGGATATGCTTTTTTTCATATTCATTAACTTTCAAACTAAAACACCCACCATTTCGATATTGTATAATTGTAACATTTTTTATGATTTCAACAAATAATATGTAATATAATTGAAAAATAGTGGGGGTATTGCATTTCAACTAGTTTTCCAATTATTAAACTAATATAACCTCATAGATGTATGTGGGATTCATTTTTAATTCCGTATTTCTTCATGATACGCAATCAGCAAGCTTTTAAAATATAAGAACGAAGTATCAATAATATTGTTATAAATTACCTGAATTATAAAATTAAGTGCAACACTTGAACGTGAACGCAAAAAAAGCCCACAGCGATGGCCTCGTTTAGAATGAAGTTACGACACAAACATTCAGACGGAGGAATCGCTATGAGCTACACCCATCTTACCACAACGGAGCGCGTGAAAATAGAGACCTATCTGGAGATCGGGATGTCCATCCGGTCCATCGCGAGACGGCTCGGGCGACAGCCCTCGACCGTCTCGCGGGAGATCAGACGGAACCCCGGCTACGAGTCAGGACGTGCGCAGAAACGCTACGAGAAGGCGAAAACCCATTGCGGCGCCAAGACGAAGCTCGACGACACGATGCGCCGGACGATCGTCGAGAAGCTGCGTGCGACCTGGTCGCCGGAACAGATCGTGGGGCGGCTCTTCAACGGAAAGCTCGCCTTCTCCACCATCTACCGCTGGATCTATTCGGGACGGATCGACGTGCCCGTGACCGTGCTCCGCCAGAAGGGGAAACGTCAAAAGCCGGCCGAGACGCGCGGTCGCATCAACGTCGGCCTCCCCATCTCGCAACGACCGCCAGAGGTCAGGGGGCGCCGGACGTTCGGGCACTGGGAGCTCGACACCGTCGTCTCCGGACGAGGGAAGTCGAAGGCGTGCGTCGCGACGTTCATCGAGCGGAAGATCCGGTTCTATCTCGCCCTGCCGATCGCGGACCGCACCGCGGCCTCGATGGAGGGGGCGATCCATACGGTGCACGGCGCCTTCCCGGACGGCACGTTCGAGACGGCGACGACGGACCGTGGCAAGGAGTTCAGCGGTCACGAGCGCATCCAGGCGTCACTCGGCGTGCCGATGTATTTCGCCGACCCGTACTCATCGTGGCAACGGGGGAGCAACGAGAACGCCAACGGGCTCCTCCGCGAGTTCTTCCCGAAAGGAACGGACTTCGCGCAGGTGGCGCATGACGAACTCGCGGACGCGCTGACCAAGATCAACGGGCGACCGAGGAAGTGTCTGGACTGGAAAACCGCACACGAGGCCTTCACCGAGGAAGTGTTGCGCTTAATTTGACAAACCATCATTATAAAACCCTAATGAAGCTCTCGAATAAAAATTGAGACTTTCATTAGGGCTATTATTTTTAACGATGTTATATAGAAGTTAAAATCAATTTTACTGTAGGTTAACTGATAGTAAAACTCTTTACTAATTTAATCACTTGCAGTTAAAAACAATTCTAGTAATAATTTTAATCTTAAAAATAAAACTTATGTTCATTTTTCTTATGTGATTTTTTTGAAGTGATTTCTACTTTTATATTTTCAATCGGTTTATTGAACAATAAAAGTGAAGGAAACGCAATTGTATCATGCTGTTTTATATAGCTCTGATTGAATCTAATTATATCGAACTGGTCATCTTCATATAGTTCATAACAAAAAATATTTTCCAAAGATTCATTAAATTCTTGGGTTTCTCTTTCTATTTTTTCGTCATAAGATTCTAATGCTAAGGACGGATTTAAGCCAGATAGATTGAATCGAGAGCTCTCTGGATAATTATCAAATCCTTTGACCTGATGTGATTTTCGAGAAATATAAACTTCTTGATTCAACGCCAGGGCAGAACCTAAAATAAGTTCCGAAGGTATTGGTAACTCGTTATGAAAAATTAGTGTATTTTTTGCAACATAGACCGTAACGTCAACATCTTCATCGTAGGTTGATCCATTATTTTGTATACCCAAGTCTAAATAGAATAAAGAATTAACCTTGTTTAAATACTCTTTCCAAGATTCTAAAGTTTTAATTTCTATTAATAACTGTAATATGAATTCATATTTTTTAACCATCTCTGAGGGTCCAGTGTATTTGTATGCACGATTACCTCTCCAGTCTGGTATCATATCCAGTTGTTTATTTACACCAATCACATTAAAAAACGTGTCTTCAGTATATGGTATTAATTCTGAATTCAAATATGATTTTATAACTTCTTGATCTTTGTCATCAATTTTAACCGGTATAGGTTCAAGGTGTTTTATAGCTAAGCCTAGAGCTGGATTTCTTTCAATTTTGTTTGACTTATTCTCTACTGTATTTACTTCGACTTGGACAGAAACTTTTGATATTTCTTCAATTAAATTTTGCGCTTTAATAACCATAGAATTAGTAATTTTTTTTATGTCTATATTTGTTGGTGAAATCTTAATTTCTTCATCGATAAGTCCGTTTTTTATACCGACAATGTGTAAACTGCTATCTTGTTTCGGAATATTTTTGTCTATAAAAAGTTTAGGTACGTATAGATAAAGATGATTGGTTAACTTTTTTTTAAATTCCTGAATACTATCGTAAGAATCATACAATCCTTTTGTTTGGTGAGCTTCATGATACTGTTCTTTGAAGTTTAAAACTCTTTGATATTCTTTTTCATTTTTTTTACTAGGTGGCAAAGGAACGTCACTAAAGTACAAAAATACTTGCTTGTCGTCTTTTAAAAGTTGTTCGATTTCCTCTTCAGTCCCTGAACCGTAATCGTCTGTGGGTGTCCCAAACCTTGTCCAAAATACAGCAATGGCCATGTCACACGTATTAACAAATTGTTTATTCAATAATTTTTGGGGGCGCCCTCCCGACTCAGGATAAGAATCCGCACCCCAATGTTTAATTTCTAACTTTACTCCGTTTATATCTCCAATATTTCTATTAATTTCATTAATAACGTCTTCTATAATCGCTAGTTCTTCTTGAACATCTGAAGGACAAGAGATAAGTATTGAATATTGAGTTATTGTTTTAGGCACGATACATCCTCCAATTTAGCTTTATTTGAACCTAACATTATCAAAAAAATCAGTAAGAGTTATATTCAAGCCATTACAAAATTTTTGAATTGTACTTACTTTCGGATGCTTTGTACGACCACTCATCAGTTCCGAAACGGTTGCTTGGTTTAGTCCACCTTTTTGAATCACTTGATGAATAGTCATTTTATGTTCAGCTGCGAGCTCTTTCATCCGCTCAGTGATTGCCTCGTTCAATTCCACTTGCTCACCCCACGATCCAAGTACTTTCTTCATCACTTATTCTTTACGAAACCCTCTATTCCTCTACTCTATCACAATCTCTTGAAATCAAAATACTTGTCATTATTTTCTATACTCGAATCGTTATTTTTTTACAGATGTGCTACAAAACCAAAAATATTGAGTTACTGTTGCTTATAAACCCTCATGTAGAGCGGATTCGACAAGAATCGTCAATTGTAAAATTTCTGACATATCAGAAAACTGATGATTTTTATTCCTATCCCTGCTATATTGGAACCAACAAAAGGAAACATCTGTTTGGTCGCCGCTTTGGTTTACAGAAAGGGGAAGGCTTATGTATCGATTCGGGGAGTGGTTGAAGGAGAACCGCCGGCTCTCGGGCTGGTCACAGGTCGAACTATCAGAGAAAACGCTCGGAGAAATCTCACAACCCGCCATCAGCCAGTACGAACAGAACCGTTCGGTGCCGTCGATCGCGGACATCGATCATCTGGCCCGTGCATTCGGGCATACGCTCGCGACGGTACCGTGGGACGCCATCGACTTCAGCTATGGGGTGAAGCGGTCCGTCACCAAACTCGAGCGACGTCGATTCGACCTGAAAGAATTGCCGCAGGCCGACTCGGTCCGCACGTTCGACGGGAAGACGTATGAATTGCACGGCTTTATCGGAATCGAAAAAGCTAGCGGCGAAGCGGTCCAGCTGACGCAACTCTACTATCGAATCCGTACGGTCGTCTGTGACGCCCACGTGCTCGCCAAGCGCAAGAATCCGGATGACGAGCTCATCCATGTCAAGAAACGAAAGAGAGTCCGCCAGTAACCGACATCGACGCAGCAGCACATCCTTAAGGATGGTCTCCTCCAATCACATACCGGCGTGTCCCTCACCAGTGACCGAGTGGGCGGGATCTACGCACAGATGGTTCGGCGAGAGTCGCCTAAAACTCGCCACAAGGTCACCGCATCGTTCCGGGTCATCGAAAAACCCTGTACAGCTCCTCATCACAGCGGGGAGCAGAGTTCGTGGGGGAACAGCTAGAAACCCACCGCACCGAATCCGACTGTCCTTAATGATGTGCTGCTGCACATCACGAGATCAAGGGAAGGAAGTGTGTACCGTGGCATCAAAAGAACAGAAACAGAACCGTAGCTTCGCCGAGAAACTCTTACGCATCCGTGGGAAGGACTACGAGGAGTGGCTCGACGAACAACATCAACAGGTCATCCAGGACAACCAGGAACTCATTTTGGAGGCGCTCGAGGCGAAGCTCAGCTTCAAGTCGCCGGCGCATCAGGACTAAGGAGGGAACGACATGGGACTCAATGAGACAGGGCTCAGCTTGCTTCAGTTCTTCCAGGGGCTCGCCGTCATCGCCGCGGCCATCGCCTTCGCGATCGGGGGCTTCTACTTCATCTTCGGTGGGGATCGGGGCCGCTCGAAGGCCGTCGGTTGGCTCGTCGGGGGCGCCGTCGGCCTGATCATCGTCATGGGCGCGTTCACGCTCGCCGAGATGGTTGACCAGAACATCAAATTCTAATGCACACGCATACAGCGTTCCAATCGGAAGGCTTTTTTTGTTGCTTGAAACGAGAGGAGGAACGAGATGCTGTTTGTACGATTCACCGACGTGCCGGACACTCGGATCCAGAACTATGAGCGGCTCCCTTTCGCCGAGGCGGTCATCGCGACCCATGACCTGAACCAGGCACTCAGCGAGGAAGGGACGAGCTGTTCCGGTGACTTCCGGCTCTTCGACCAAAAAGACGAACTGCTCTATCGGGGGACGTTCACGTTCGGCACAGAAGGAGCGTATCCGAACCTGTACCATCAAGTGAAGGACCGAGTACAACGGATCAAGACGAAAAAAGAGGATAACGCGAAAAAACTATGGCTCCTCGACGAGATCGAGTCTGAGACACCGGACGACTACAAACGACAGTCCGCCAAATCGAACTCAATCATATCGTCGACCTATCAGTCACGCCTGACCCGACTACAGCGCCGCCTCATCTACGGGGTGGCCACGGCTGGGATTCTATTTACCTCCCTGTTCACTGCGGCGCAATGGTTCATCGATAAAGAGGCACACGCCGAACAGGTGACCGGTATCGAACAGACATGGCTGGATGCTTACGACCTGGCGCTCCAAGGTGAGGAATCTTCGCTCATCAATTTACTGGAACGGAAAGACCGGTCCGAGGAAGAGGATGTTCTACTGGTCGATCTCTATCTTGCAGAAGGCGCAGACCAGAAAGCGCTCGAGCTCACGGATGACCCCATCCTGATTGAGACGAAGCTGGCCGGGCTCGATTTATCCGATCAGGAGAAATTGGAACGGCTCCATGACTTTCAAGCGTCACATCCGACCGACGAGGGCGCGTTCGATATCGCCAAACTGGAACGGGACCATGAGACCGTGGCTAAGATGAAAAATGTGGAATGGATAGCTCCCCGTATTTCTGCGAAAGTGACTGCCTATCTCTATCTCGGGGACATCGAGTCCGCGAACGATTGGGCGTCCAAGACAAACGACCCTGCCGTACAAGCAAAGATCGATAAATACCAAGACATTACGGCCACGATCGACGGACTGAACGAGAAACTAAAGAAAACATCTAGCAAGGACACCGCAGCTCGTGAGAAGATTCAAGCCGCTATCGCTGCTGAAGAAATTGACCTAGAAACAATTCTTTATTCAGATTAAGGTAGGTGAAATAATTGAGAACTCAGTCTCTGTCACCACGATTCCCGATACGTCTGGTTTTCCCCGCCCTGTTCTGCCTAATAGTGCTGCCGGTCGGGATTTTTTATCTGCTGAACGGGGTCTACAACATCATTCGACAAATCATGACCCCAATTCTAAAAGAAGGGCTTTTGGTCGGAGTGACGATTCCGACTCTCTCACCCTCCCTGTTCTTGGAGGTGAGTCTTCCCTCTTCGACCGTCTTGCTCGGACTGATCGCGTTCAGTCTGTTCATCGGTCTTGTCGTGTTCGGCAAGGTATGGCTGAACTTCCGGGATCTGCGAAAGAATCAGAAAGGAAGCGCCCGCTTCACCTCATTCGATGAATTGAAGCAACAGTACCGTCGTGTTCCGGACCGGAAGAAGCGCTATGACGGATTGGGCGGTGTCCCCGTCGGACGGGTCAAGAACGAGCTGTTCATCGATGACTCCCCCGTCAACAACCTGATCATTGGCACAACCCGATCCGGGAAGGGCGAGACGTTCGTCTTCTCGACGATTGATCTGTACAGCCGGGCAAGTGACCAAGCGAGCCTGATCATCAACGACCCGAAAGGCGAGCTCTTCGCCGCCTCGAAGGAGACGCTCGAACAACGCGGCTATCAGGTCGAGGTGTTGAACCTGATGAACCCGCTCCAATCGATGTCGTACAACCTGTTGCAACTGACAATCGATGCGTTCCTTGAGGAAAACTACTCGCTCGCCCAACAGTATGCGCGCTCGGTCGCGTTCATGTTGTACCATGATCCGAAGGCACGGGACCCGTTCTGGGCCAACTCGTCGATCGACCTGTGCACGGCGCTCATCCTCGGTCTCTGTGAAGAGGCGAAGGACACGCCGGAGAAGATCAACATGTACAACGTCGCCCTCATGCTCTCGGACTTAGGGTCACGGACGGTCGTGACGCGACAAGGGCAGGAGATCTCCGCACTCGACGAGTTCTTTCAGCAGTTCCCGGAGAACCACCCGGCGCGGCTCCAGTTCGCGACGCTCCACTTTTCTGGGGGTCAGACACGGGCCAGTATCCTGGCCAATACGAATGCGAAGCTCGGGATCTTCACATTGAACGGGACCGGGAAGCTGACGTCGATGAACTCGCTCGACATGCGACGCATCGGATTCAACCGTTGGATCAGTGGACGGACTGAACCTTTGACACGACTCACGTTTAGGTTCCCCGATGGGACGACCCATGCGCTCACGACAGACGACGATGGCAGCTTCATCGTGTACCACGCGTCATCACTTAGAACCGGAGACGCCGTTCAAATCTCGACTGACTCAAGCACTGCGACGATCCAGCTGGAAGCGCATGATGAGGAGAGTGGACGTTTCCGTTACGCAATCGACGGGACGATACAGATCCGTGAAGTGATGTACCATATGCGTCCCGTGGCGGTGTTTCTCATCGTCCCAGACTATGACCCGACATTCAACGTCATCGCGTCGCTCTACATCAAACAGGTATACACGGCGCTCGCCCGGGTCGCCTCGCAGACGAAACAAGGCAAATGCGAGCGCCAAGTAGTCTTCTTACTCGATGAGTTCGGCAACATGCCGCCGATCGAAGGCATGGCCAACATCATAACAGTCTGTCTCGGCCGGAACATGCGCTTCAACCTCGTCATCCAGGCCTACTCCCAACTCGAGAACCTATACGGAGAGGATTGGAAGACGATTGACGGCAACTGTGGGAACACACACTATCTGTTGACCGCGGACGAGTCGACCGCCGAACTGATATCGAAGAAGCTCGGTGAGGCGACCATCGTCACGAAATCGCGGTCCGGGCAGACGTTCTCGCTCAAGAAATCGAAGACGGAGAACTTGGACGGCCGTCGGCTCATGACAGCGACCGAGGTCATGGGACTCAAAGAGGGCGAGATGCTCATCATCCGTGTCATCAAGCGTCAGGACACGAAGAAACGCCGTATCCAGTCGTATCCAATCTTCCTGACCGGCAGGACGGCAATGAAGTACCGCTACGAATACCTAGCGGACGACTTCGACACGGATCGTTCCCTGCATGACATCGACATCCCCTGCCGTCACGCCGGTCTCGACTTCGAACAGATTCGTATCCGCTTCGCAAAGAAAGAAGACGAGACGGAAATCAATACACCATCGAATCAGGAAGATAAGTCTAAGTCCTTGACGGTACGAGATGTGCTGCAGGACAGCATCCTGCGCTCGATGTTCGAAGGACATGACATCGGCGAGATGTCCCTCCCCGAGTTCGAGACGAACTTGAACCTAGGAGTCTACGACGTCACCGACAGCCAAAAGAGCTTTTTGAGTACGATGATTGCGAAGCGACTCGAGAAACTGAAGCAAGGCACACCGTAGAGAGGAGGCCGAATTCATGGCCGAGAGTGCGAGAGAGAAGCGAATCCAGAACGAATTGCGTGTCGTCGCGAGAATCATCGAGACGCAACGCGTCCGCCTCGAACGGGGCGACGTGCTCAACATCCAGACGACCGACGGCTTTCTGACCGTCTATCAGGACGACACCTCAGACACCCCAAAAACTGTTACACTAATAGATAAGTTCGACTTCCGGGTCAACCTGAAGGTCGCGGATCTACTAAAGGGGAAAATCGTCTGACGGAGGGGTAAACGTTATGAGGAAACTACTTGCGGGCACTTTAGGAATCAGCTTGTTTTTACTTGGAGCTTGCTCAAATTCCAATGAGTCTTTGGTTCAACGTGATATTGAACACGTTGAGAAGGTCATGACAGCCGAAGAGGATGACTATTTGCTGATTGTAAAAGAAGAAGATGGTGAATTCGAAGAATTTGTTGAATTCGTAAAAGAGGTAGCGAACGAAGAGAATCAACAAGTCACGCTCTATAATACGTTTCAGCCAGATGGCGAGGAACTTGTCGATCGTGGTAACTTTGAATACACTGACGAACTAAAAGGTGCCGTTCTATACTCGATTCAAGATGGAAACGTCACAGATGAAATCAATGTTGGAATGTTGACGGCGGACAATTACGAACAACAGTTAGCGGACTTCTTTACTAGGACTCAGTAGATTGGGGGTCTTTCAATGGCTGATTCCGATTTAATCACCAAATTACAGGAATACGAAGACGTACTCCAAATCAGTAGTATGGTCAATGACGCACTACGCTCAATGGGATGGATTCTTGTCAGAGGACTATCAGTCTTGATTGACGGCCTTGAATCAATCACGGATCAAATCCTATTAACCAATACATTTTTCAATAATGACCAAGTGGTTGAATTCGTTCTTACGATTCAACCTTTTTTGTATGTTCTTTTAGCAGGAAGCTTCTTGTTCACTGGGTACTTGTTGATTTTTCAAAAGAAATTTGAACGTGAGAGTTTTTTGATCAACCTGTTCATCACACTATTAATCTTAGGTTTACTTTCACCAACTATGAGCCGAATTCAGGAGTTCTCTGATGGAGCAATCGCAGAGATTGGGGCAGATTCGCTTTATGACGGGGAAGCCTCATTATCTGAGAGTATCTTAAAGCGGAATGTACATGATTTGATTGAGCACGATTCGAAGAATTTCGATGCTACTACAGGAGAATCATTAAATGCCATTCCGACTGAGTTGATTGATAATATCCGAATTAATGAGATTTTCGACAAGAACAACTATGACTTATCGGCAACCGGAAACAAATTGGCCGAGTCCTATATTCTATGGAACGGAAAAGAGACAAGTCTCGGTAAACTCGATCAAAGTGGCGTCGAATGGAACAACCAGTATTACTACCGCTATCAGCCGAACTGGTTGACCATCTTCGTGACGCTCGGGATCATGGGCTTCACACTATTCTCGATTGCCTACAAACTGGCGCGCCTGTCGTTCGAGCTCGCCTTCAACTATGTCTTGGCGATCCTCGTCGCCCCGGCCGACCTACACAGTGGCCAAAAGACGAAGAAGGTCATTCAGAGCATTTTGAACACGTTCCTCGTGATTATCCTGATCTTCGTTTCGATCAAACTGTACACGATCGGGACCGCCTATCTCGCAGAGACGTTGGACGGTTTCGCCTATCTGATCGCCCTCATCGCCTTCTCGGTCGCATTGATCGACGGACCGAACATGGTCGAGCGGCTGTTCGGGATTGATGCCGGGCTCAAACGGGGCTGGGGTGTCGCGCTCGGCGCCTATGCCGCCGGGAAAGGTGTGACCTCGGCAGGTGCCCACGCCGTCTCAAAAGTAGCGCGTTCCACACAAGGCGCACCAAAGATGCCCTCACTCCATGAGGCCGCGACGACCCGGATAGATCCAACCGCCGTGCCCAAGAACGTTTCACCGCTTAGTGTGGCGGTCCAAGCTTCGCAGCGGACGGACGCCGAGAGGCAGATCGATCCAGATAATGTCGCTCAGGAGAACCAAACCGCAAGTCGCACGCAGACCGACAAAGAGAAACCGACAAATCCGAAGGACGTTGCGCAACCAATCAGTGGTCAAGAATCAGAACCGGAAGCGCAAGACTCTCCACACGTGAAGGAAGCGTCGGAGCGTACTTCGTCTCCCGAATCGATTCATGCGACGAACCCGAAATCGAATACCGAGCGTGGACCCGACCATCAAACAACGTCTTCTGAGACGCAAAGACCGGAATCGATTCACGATCATTCAAGTTCTGGTCATTCTCCAGGCCCTACTTCATCGACTATCGAACCGGTCACCGAATCTATTACTGCCGTGCCCGGACCAGCCAATCATCAAAACGAATCGGTAGCCCAAAACGACGCAACGTCAGCGATACCTCATGAGGCACCACCTTCAGGCGGCTCATCCTCGTCTTCTTCATCTACGATGGATTCGAGTGATGTATCAACGGAGAAACGCCAAGGACGCGCCCGACGGACCATCCATCAAGACACCGTGCTCGATGTCGAGACCGAGGTCATCGAACAGGTACGTGAGAATCATACGCACCGTCATAGCCAGCAACAGGAAGATTCACGACGGATCTATCCGACCACGCCACCGCGACCTGACCAAACTAAGAAGAAGGAGTGACGACCCATGCGCAACTACCGGATCCCGAACGAGGTCACGACCGAACTGAAAATCAATAAGATGCTCTATCTGCACGACTTCCTGTTCCTCGTCGGGCTCATCGTGCTCCGGCTCGTAACGCTCCCGTTCATCCCGTCTATGCTGCACATACCGTTCACGGTCTTCCTTGTCGTCTTCGGGCTGTTCATGGTACTGCGGCCGGCGACGAACCCACAGAAGCGGATGGTCCACGCGTTCTATTACGCGCTCATCAAACGGAAAGACACCTATATCGCGCTCGACGCGCAGACGAAAGGACGTGATTGAGATGACCTTTATTGAAGACACGTTACGAGAACCGCGACGCACAGGCACCTGGCTCGACGAACAGGACGTGGTCGAGAAACGGAAGGTCAAAGACAAGGTCGTCGTCAAATCGACGGTCGCCGAACTGATGCCGGTCGTCGACATCACCGGGACCGAGGCGTTCGAGATGCGCGACGGGACCTATCTCGACATGGTCCAGCTCACCTCAAAGGACATCTATTCTTTAAATGAAGAGGAAAAAGACCATGATGTGTTCTCGCTCGCCTATCTTCTGCAGGCGTACACGCACCCGCTCAAGGTCGTGCCGCTGAACACACCGCTCAGTCTCGAACGGCAGAAAATCAGCATCGAACGACAGATTCGACAAAATCAAACACCCGCCTATCTACCCTTTTTACTCAAAAAAAAGCAGGAGCTCGAATACCTCGAGGAGCATCGCACCAATCGCGATTATCTCCTCTTTTTTTATGCCGATGACGAGCGGACGCTACGCGAGAGGAAGACGCATCTCTATAAACTGCTCCGCCGCTCTAACCCGATGCGAGAGCTGACGCTCGACCAGAAGGTGCATGTGCTCTATCAACTGAACAACCCGAACACGAAACCACAACTCGACGCCTGAAGAAGGGAGTGACGTATATGTGGCAACGCCTGCGTGACAAGTTATCCAAACAACAGGACCCAGAGACCGTCAAGATCGAGAAAGGCTACAATCCCGACGTCATCGCCAAGATTCAGCCGCAGGGCGGCATTAAGTTCGACGCCAACTTCGTCCGGCTCGGTGACGGCTACCTGTCGTGTCTCCATGTCTATAAATATCAGTCGCTTGTCTATGACTACTGGCTCGAACCGATTTTGAACATGCCGGGCGTTTTGACGACGCTCGACATCGGGACGGCCGACAAGCGTGAGATCATCCAGACCATCAACAAGTCGATGGCCGAACAAAATACACGCTTCGAGAACGCGAAGGACAACATCGACCGCATCGACGCCCGGGAGACGTATAAGGAGCTGAACGAGCTCTACGAACAGATCACCCAGGGCGAGACGATGAAATATCTGCACCTACGCCTCTATGTAAAGGCGAAGACGCTCGACACGCTCGAGGTGAAGGTGCAGGAAGTGATGGAAGAGCTCGAAGCCCGAAACTTCCGTTCGACAATTTTCCTGAACGAACAGGAATGGGAATGGCAGAGCCTGTTCACGAGCTATGATCAACAACAAAAGCTCCCGAACCGGCGCCGCGGGAAAGAGATTCCTTCCCTCTCTATCGCCGGCGGCTACCCGTTCCACTTCACGTCGCTCCAGGACGCGACCGGCACGTATTACGGGACGACCGACACGAACGGCAGCGTCATCTTTGACCTGTTCCATAAGGACAAACAGCGCAAGTTCTATAACGCGCTCATGATCGGCAAGATGGGGTCCGGCAAGTCGACACTCCTCAAGAAGACCGTGCTCGACCAGGCAATCAAGGGCAACAAGATCCGCATCCTCGACGTCACGGGCGAATTCTCGGACCTCGTGCATCAGCTCGGCGGGAAAGAGATCGCGCTTGACGGGTCGGCCGGTCTCATCAATCCGCTCCATGTCTATAAGACCGTGACGAA
Organism: Exiguobacterium sp. s123; assembly: GCF_018617075.1. Classification (GTDB taxonomy): domain Bacteria; phylum Bacillota; class Bacilli; order Exiguobacteriales; family Exiguobacteriaceae; genus Exiguobacterium; species Exiguobacterium profundum. The sequence goes on from NZ_JACSJL010000009.1 coordinate 44,749, forward strand.
CAACGACGGCAGCGCCAACGAGGCACTCTCGTTCATGCAGCACCTGTCGAAGATGGCCGTGTTCTATCACTACATCAACCCGGCGGCGACGCAAGAAGAGACGAACGAGTTCGAGATCCTGCTCCGGGACTTGTACGTTCGGCACGGGCTCTGGGATGAACAGGGTGAACTGCCGATCACGACGCATCCGGCGAACCGGTACCCGACGTTCTCCGACTTCTTGAACCTCGTGCGTCGTGAGCTCTACACGGACGACACACGCACCTCGATCAAAGAAGCGATCAGTCCGAACCGGGTGCGGCGTCTCGAGAATATCGAGCTCGCCGTCACGAACCTCGTCCACAACTATGACAACATCTTCGACGGCCATTCCTCGATTGACCGGTTCGACGAGGAGCTCATCGTCTCGTTCCCGCTCCGGAACCTGACGAGCCTACGCGACGAGGTGTTCCAGGCGCAGGTGTTCTCCTTGATGAACATGCTGTGGGACGGGATGATCGCCAACGGCTCGAGTCAACTGAAGGCCTATAACCAGGGCGTGCTCCGGACCGAGGAGGCATGCAAGTACCTCATCGTCATCGACGAGGCGCACCACTTGATCAACACGCGCGACATCGCGCAACCGGCCATCCTGTATCTGCAACGCTGCATGCGCGAGGCGCGCAAGTATTTCGGCGGTATCTTCTTCGTGTCGCACTTGATCACCGACTTCGTGCCGGCCGGATCGAAGTCCGAGAACGCCGAGAACGTCAAGTCGCTCTTCCAATTGACGCAATACAAGATCATCGGCGAACAGGACGCGGAGAGCATCCCAATCATCCAGACGGTGTTTGATGGCCAACTCTCGAATTCCGAGATGCGCATCATCCCCTCGCTCGAGACGGGACGCGTCGTCCTTAGCATATCCGGCGTACAGAACCTCATCTTTGACGTCGATGTCGCACCCGAAGAACTCGTCTTGTTCGGTGGAGGTGCCTGATGTGGGCGGCCGCGAAACGGACGGCCCGCTTCGCCGTCACAGCGAAATGGCAGCTCGCAACGCTCAAGTGGCGACTCATCCTGCTCAGCATCGCGGCACTCGTCTTGTTCCTGGTCATCCTCGTTGTCGGCATCCTCGACACGCTCACAGGTGTCCAGAACGAACAACCGACCGACGTCACGTTCAATACCGCAGGAGGTCTACAGGTAAGCGACCAGGTGCTCCAATATCGGGGCTTGGTCGAATCGGAACTGTCGAAGCACGGACTGGCCGAACAGACGAACCTCGTACTCGCGCTCATGATGCAGGAGAGCGGCGGACGCGGGAACGACCCGATGCAAGCGAGCGAATCGAAATGTGGACGCATCGGATGCATCACCTCCCCCGAGGAGAGCATCGTCTACGGCGTCGAACATTTTACCTCCGTCTTCGAACGGGCGAACCGTGACGTGCAGCTCACGCTACAGAGTTACAACTTCGGAGGCGGCTTTATTAACTATGTCCAGGAGAACGGTGGGCGCTACTCGAAAGAACTCGCCATCTCGTTCTCGCAGATGATGTACCAACGCGTGAAACACACCGGTATCTATCGTTGTCATCGCCCGAGCGCGGTCCAGCACGGTGCCTGTTACGGGGACATCGAGTATGTCGATGCGGTGTTGAAATATCTTGCGCCGGTCGCCGTCGCCGACGGGGTCATCACGAAAGAACTGTTGTCGGGGTTACATTCCCCGCTCGCCATCCCGCTCAACGTGACATCGCGTTTCGGGTGGCGCGTCGTCTTCGGACAACGGGACAACCACACCGGTATCGACTTCAGTTGCACCCCATCCGACACGATCCACGCGGTCAAGAGTGGCACCGTCATCTATAGCGGGAATCGTGGACCGTACGGCAATCTCGTCCAGGTCCGGCATGACAACTACATCACGGCGTACGCGCACCTGAGTCGTCACGGCGTCCAGACCGGGCAACAGATCGACGCTGGGCAGGCGCTCGGGTACTGCGGCACGACAGGCCGATCGAGCGGGAACCATCTGCATTTCGAGATCAAGACGAGTGAATGGTCCGGTCATATCGACCCCGCCCCGGTCTTCGGATTTTGAGTCATGGATGTATGGAAAGGAGGAGAAAGGATGAACTTCACCGCACGTCACCTCGCGTATCTGTTCGGGGTACTGCTACTGATTTCAACCGCGGCGAACATTTTTTTCTATCAACAAGTGACAGCTGTCACGAGTACTTCAGCGGCGAGTCAGACAGAAAATGAGATTGTCACTCCCCCTGAATCGACAACCTCAGGGGAATCGTCAGCGGACACCGAACAAGTCGTCGCTTCGACAGAGACGGAACGAATGGAGGAGCTGACGACACGCGCGACGCGCTTCGTCGAGTACGCCTTCATCATCACCAAAGACAGTTACACGACCCAGAAACGACAGGCGAAGGACGTCATGTCGGAGGAACTCGCAACCACACTCTTCGCCGCTGACGGAAGCGATGTCGGCACGTTCGAGACGACCGTCCGCGACATCAAGGTGTTCCCTTCTGTCTCCGGAGAAGAATGCCTCGTACGGTTCGAACAGCACCTGTTGATCACCGAGACGGGTTATGAAGAGACGACGCAAGAACTGTTGGCCCTGACGTTCGAGTCCATCGAAGGACGTTTGGTCGTCACCGAAATGGAAGACCTGACACCTGAAGGAGGAATCTAGATGCGACGACAAACACGACGGCGTCTCACCCAGAACGTCTCCCGGTTCTACCTCGTACTCGGTGTATTCTTTGTCATCGGCTTCCTCTTCTTCGGTACCTCGTCGTTCTTCTTCGCCGAGGAAGCGCCGATCAATGAGACGCCAATCAACGAGGCGATTCGGCTCTCGAACGGGGAGACCGTGACGCTCCATTCTTGGAGTTATGACATGGATAAACGGACGATGCGCGTCCGCCTTTCACTTGATGAGACACCAGGTAACACGAACGATCATCTCTTCTGCTACGTCTATAAGGCACGACCGGATTCTGAGAAGGAAGTTGTGTTGCTCTACGAACGGAACGACCAATATGTGCTCGAATTGAAAGATGTGCCGAACGATTTTGACCAGCTCGCTGTCCGGATTTACGGATTCGATGACTCACAATCAATTGACACACTCACACCCGATAAACGAGAAGAAGGTCTCCTGACGTCCCTCTATGCCGACCGTCGGACCATCGAACAGGCGAGTCACAATTCATCTAACGAGACAACTTTCACGAGGTTGTTCGTCGAGGACGAGCTCACGGAGACAGAGCAACAATTAGAAAAAGCGCAACAATCAGTCGAAGCGCAGCGGCAACAAATCGAGCGAATCGACCGTGACAAAGAGGAACTCGAAGACGAACTTCCCTATCTCTCGCTCGACGAACAGGTCGAACAGGAGAACGAGATTTTCGACCTCGGCCGGAAGCGTGACGAGCTCACACTAGAACTTGAAAAGCTCGAACAGTCGGTCGTAGCGCTCGAAGAAAAGCACGACAAGTTGCGTGTTCGGCTCCGGGAACTATCAATTTAAGTGGCACATTTCGTGCCAAATCGTTGGTTTCACTGGCACATTTCGTGCCGTTTTTGGAGTTTTGATGATATCACGGAAATCCCAGGCTCTGCCTGGGCTATCACGACAAGTGATAGCAGTTTCCCCTTATGCTCTTTGAACGAACTTTTCGGACGTCGGCAAAATATAGCCTCTAGAAAGGTGGTCAGGCAAATGGATCTGTTACTCCGCGACATCGACCCCGTCATCGTGAAGCAGATCGATGAATGGGCGAAGGAACACAACCGTTCCCGGCAACAATATTTGAAAGAATTGCTCGCCTCCTGGTGCGCGAACGGCATCCAATCGACGCAGGTCGAGCGACTCGAACGACAGCTCGAGGCGAACACGCTCCACTTGAAACGGAGTGCGGACGAGCTCGCCCAGGTGACCCGTTTGTTGAGTGAGGTGATGCAGGATGCGTGAGACGCCGGGTGTCGTCATCAAGTCGAAGTTCAAGGTGCCGGGCACGAAAAAGAAGTCACGTCGCTACACGACGTACCTAGACTACATCAATCGACCGGACGCGAAAGACAGTCGGGAACAGTTCGAGACGTATCACGACTATATGGAAGACGAGACGAAATCGAGCGGTTTGTTCACACGCGAGGACGATCGATTGGACGACGAAAAGCGTCGCGCCGTCCGCGACATCTTCAAGCATGCGCAAGAGAACGGGAGCATCCTCTGGCAGGACGTCATCTCGTTCGACAACGCCTGGCTGCGCGAGACCGGTGTGCTCCACGACGACCTCGTCGACGAGAAACGGTTGATCCAGGCGACGCGGAACGCGGTCGAGGCGATGCTCCAAAAAGAGAAGATGGTACACGCCTATTGGACCGGTGCCGTGCATTACAACACCGACAACATCCACGTGCATGTCGCCATCGTTGAGACGAGCCATATACGCGAGCGCGGCAAACGCAAACCGAAATCAATCGAGCTGATGAAGTCGAAGGTCATCCATTCCCTCGCCGACCGGACGAAAGAACAGGAGAAACTGAATGCGTTCATCCGCGACGAATTGGTCGCCCATAAGCGGAACCGGAAGATTCAAACGTTCCCGAACCGTGTCTTTCATCCCGACCTCGCCCGTCAGTTCAAGGACATCTATGAACGCTTGCCGGAAGACAAACGTCAATGGCGCTACAACATGAACGGGATGCAGCCACTCCGTGAATCACTCGACCGTTTGACCGACCGCTATATCGACATTCACTTCAAATCAGAGTTTCAAGCCTTCAACGAGCGACTCGAACAGGAAGTGTCGTTCCATCGCCGTAGCTACGGCGACACGGAGAAGGCCGAGCGGTACCGGATGACAAAGCGACAAGACCTCTACACCCGGATGGGGAATGCCATCCTCTCTGAGATGCGAGACTTGTCAAAAGAAGAAGCGACATGTGAGAACAATGAAGCCCCCAAACATCCAATCCGACGCGCGTTCAAACAACAAAAGCTATTCAACGAATCACTCTACCGGATCGAGCGGCATATGAACGACGAATTCGAACATTTGAAGAACCAACGTGCTTTCGAACAGCTGGAACGGGACATCGAATATGGAAAGTGAGGGAGGACGATGGAAGAGTTGAGACAGATCCGTCTTCGTTTGAAGCCGGAGACGGTCGCGTATTTGGAGGAGTTCGCCGACGACAAACGCTTCGGCCACCTCGGTCAGGTCATCGACCATATCGCAGAAGAACATAAACAACTGGCCGACGAGAAGTGGGACATGCAGTTCCTCACCCGCTCGATCAGCACGCAGGTCTCTCGTCATATCGAGAAGATGATGAACAAGCAGGTGTCGACAGAGCTTGAGCGCATCCGACTCGCCGCGAACCGCTCCGACCGTCACGGTCAGATTCTGACGGAGCTCCTTCAGGCGCTGATGCAGACCGAGGGTATTGAGGACATCATGACAACGGATCAGTTCAAGCCAACGTTCCTCGCGACGGCGGAACGTATCGTCCAGGAACGCATCGAACACCAAAAACAGAAGAAGGACACACTAACTTTTGAGAGAGGATGAATCCTATGCGACCACTTGACCGTCCCTTCACGATGGGACAACTGTTGACGCTTCAACCCGATACCGTCACCGTCTTCATCTATGGAAAGCGGTACCACATCCCGGTGTCCGCTTCCGAGCACCAACTTTTGACCACTATCGCGCAAGACGAGGTCGTCTTACTTCCCATCAATTTCAATCGGACACGGCTGTTACTGGACATCCCGGAAACGTCGACACAACTCGAACGTGAACTGAACGAATTCACAGATACCGAAGAATCTATCACCGATTTGTTGAAGGAAGGAGTCTGACACGATGGCCAAGATGAAGACGAATGAAGAACGGAAAGCCGAGCTCGAGGCCTTGACCGAGCAGATGGGAAAACAGATCGACAGCTACTTCGAGAGTCCGGAGAAGATCCGGGAACATCTCCAGTTCCTCGGCAAGTTCCATCAATACTCGATGCGGAACGCAGTTTTGATCGAGTCCCAGTTCCCCGGTGCGGTCGCGGTCGGCTCTTTTCCGTTCTGGGAGAAGCAAGGCGCACAGGTCCAAAAAGGTGAGCGTGGCATCAAAGTATTCGTCCCGAACCCAGTGACGTATGCCCTGCACAAAGATGAATGGGTGCCGCTCAGCAAGGCACCAAAGCCAATCAAAGACGGCGTAAAACAAGGACGAATCCCGTCACGCAAGATGATGTACTTCAAGATCGGTCACGTGTTCGAGTACACGCAGACCGACGCGCGCGAGAAAGGGATTGAGGTCTCGGACATCTTCAAACGGTATCACCGTGACGGCGGGATTGAGAACGAACAAGACATCCGTGACGCCTTGACGACGCTCGCGGATGCCCGGAATGTGACGCTATTGGAGGAACCGCTCGACGAGATCGGTACGGCGAAGGGTTGTTACTACCCGGAGCTACATGCGATTGCCTTGAACCCGCGAAACACATCCATCGAGGACATCACTGTCCTGATCCACGAGCTCGCCCATTCGGAGCTGCACAACCAAGAGCGGAATCTCGAACGGGACCAACCGCTCACGGCACCCGAGAAGGAGTTCCAAGCCGAGATGGTCGCCTACGTCGTTTCGCATCAACTTGGATTCCCGACGGACGACTTTTCGCTCTCCTACTTGGCTGGTTGGACGAAAGACAAGGAACTTCTCGACAAGGAAAAGCTGTTGCAGGAGGTCCACCAGACATCCGCAGCTTTCCTCGATCACATCGAGTCTCATCTCGAGAAAGCTCACACCTTGGAGCAGGAGAAAGAACGGAGCCCTCTCGATTACCTTGAACAGCTGGAGCGACGTATGGGATGGAAAGAGGCTGACCTCAGTCTTTATGAACGGGTTCATGCCGTACAAAGTGTGTTTCCCGAGGAGGTGGAGCCCTATCTGAACGCAAAAGCGGCCCTCGAGACGAACCTGAAAGTGGATCGCGTCGATGAGCCGCTCATGTATATTCATGATAAAGCGTTCGGGTTCCAGTCATTCGGTATTGCCAATAATCATGACTTCAGTGAAGACCAGCTTGTTGCTTATACAATCGCATTACCGAATCAACCATTGGTCAGTGGTCACTTCGACCCGGAAAGTGCCGTACATCCTTTACACCATCTTGAAAAAACCAATCGTTTGGAGAGACCGGTCCTGAAATCGCTTGAAAATCACTGGCATGACGTGTTGTTAGATGAAGAACAAAAGTCCCTTTCAAGAATTTCATTGTTTAACATCGAAAGACTCTGGTGACTTCGTGGGTATGATGATTTAAAAATTCATACCCTTTTCAATTTCAGAGCGCTGCCATTGCTTTTACCTCATACATTTTGTGTAAGCATATGAGCAGCTGTTTCACGCATATCTTGTAGGTCAGATATCTCTGCGAATTCAGCTACAGTTATTGCGCTGGTTGTTAACAACTCAATTATATGCTCATCCATTCTTGACCATGTTCTTCCGCCTGCATTGTCGTAAGCATCGAGTAACTTTGTCAAACCATCCTTACCAAACAGTAATAGATGTGATAGAAAATCCACAGATGTGTCCGCAATACTAATTTCTGTCCAATCTATCAAACCAGAGACCTCAAAATTCTTATTTATTAGTATGTGGCCAGGGTGTAAATCCCCGTGGCTTACACCTACATGCGATGGCCATAGCGAATCATTCGCCAACCATTCTTGCCAACGCTCCCATAGCTCTGAATTCACATGATACTTCTGTCTCACCTTCTCCATCCGTATCTTCATTGAACTGTTTAAATCTCTAGCATATAGAGTTTTGATACCGATTTCTTTGAAGTGTCGATGTGGTAATGTGTGTAGTTCTGCCAACACTTTACCTAATGACTGATAGTAAGATTGTGGTGTATTCTCTTTGTCAAAACTCCAGATGTAATCTTGTTGCTCTACATCAATTGTTGCAACCGGAACACCATCTAATTGCTTATACGCAATTAGTTCATCATCAAAAATTGACCAATTTGGAACTTGAAAACTCACATGTTCTTCCATAATTTCTAGTGCCCTCTTTTCTTTCAAGGCGCTCCTCATCGAATCTAATCTTCGAGGAATTCTTAGTATCCACTTGCTACCAAGCGTATCTTTTGCATAAGCAACTTGAAAATCAACACCCGATTCATTTACCACAATGCTATTCTCTAACACATCTAATCCTTTATTTTTTGCAAGCCGTTTAAATTCGTTCATGATTTGTTCCTCCAATTTTTATGTTGTGCGATAAGCAAGTGAAATGTATGCATTTTTAATACTTTTTCATTTCAATCTTTTCTAATTAGACTTAACTAAATGAAGTCATAAAAAAATCACAGACAAAATGGTGTCTGTGATCAAGAGTAAATGAGCTACAACCAAGAAGCGTCCATTATCAAAAATAAAAGGACACGACAAAAAGAGTTGTAAATCTGCTATGTTTGTAAGTGTGTGGTTTCTTCGTCAAAGATTGATAAAAATGTGCAGACTACTCCCATTTACTCTGTTTTATGAAAACAGAGCCTTTGAACATATTCAATTAGCCATTGTTCAAAGTGTGGTGGCGTAATCTCCCGGCGTGCATCATTCTTAACAATCCTCCTAGTGAATATTATGCTGTTGACTTTATATCAGTTTTTATTCAATGTCAATCGAGCTTTATATTTAGATAAAAATTATTTGCCGATTTGTCTTTATTAAAAAATACTGATTTGTAAGTTTTAAAAATACAATCATGAATAATTGATACTCGTTTTTAATCTTCCCAAAGCTCATCCATCAACTCATCGATATCACTCGATAATCGTTTGCGTTCCTTGGCGTCCACTTCAACTTTCCCATCTTCATAAAACCAAAGCACGTCACCAGGTTGAACCGTGTCTGGAAGTCGTGACTTTGGAATATCCTCCATCACTTCTCCGAATTCGACGACAGCCAAGTCCCCTTCAAATCGATCGATGATACCTCTCCGTCGCTTCATCTTGATTTCTTTACGGCATAACTTGAACCGTTCCCTGTAATGATGATCGTGCCATTCTTATCTGTGCGAAGCGTGTTCGTTTTTTGACGCTTCAAGTTCGTCACCACTTCGGAAGTCGGATGGCCGTAGCTGTTCTTCCCGACACTGATGATAGCATGCTTCGGTTTGACCGTGTTCAGGAACGTACTGCTTGTCGACGTCTTGGCACCGTGATGTCCCACCTTTAAGACATCTGCACGGAGCGTCTGCTTCTTCGCCATCATGTCCTTCTCAGAAACGTGTTCCGCGTCTCCCGTGAACAAGAACGTGTTCTTCTTGTACGTTACATGAAGGACTGCACTCCAGTTGTTCAAGTCACTGTTCGAGTAGGATTTGACCGGACCCACAAACTTCGCACTGACGCCTTTGATCGGTAGCTTCACGCCGGCCTGTGCCGTTTTGATGGTCTTCCCTTCCCGTTTGACGGCTTGCAGAAAATCTTTGTAAGCCTGGGTCGTGTGCTTCACTTTCGGCGCGTAGACGTTCTCGACACGATAGGCATCTAGGATTTCGTCTAATCCACCAATATGATCCGCATCCGGATGCGTCGAGATCAATACCTCGATATCGTCAACTTTTTGCTTTTTGAGGTAGGCGACGATGGCATCGCCCTTTCCTTTGTTACCCCCGTCGATGATGACGTCCTCACCGCTCGGCATCTTGATGTAGATGGCGTCTCCCTGTCCGACATCGATGTAATGGACTTTAATGCTCGTAGCGGCTGATGCTTCCCCGTATGGTGACACCAATAGCGCTCCACTAAATAGAACGGCACTCCCAATCTTGATCAATTTATTCATCTTCTATCACTCCACTTTAAAATTATTGTAAAATTATCCAACACACCTTTATTATAATCCGCTATTTGTTAAATAGCTTCTAATTCCTGCGGTTGACCACATACATAAATAGGTAAGGTGTGATGATAGGAGGAGTGAGAGAAATGGATTTACGAAAACCAATCGCAATAAACAAGACGTATAAACCGGTCCTGATTTTTAAAGACGGGGTAGAAGTAAAGGAGTGTGTCTCCATTCAGGAAGCTGCACACTATCTGAAGGGATACACGTTATGTACCGCCATGCCGTATCGCCACATTATGAATGGCATTATCCTTGATGAGACCTGGATCCATGAGGGAAGCAGCTATCGGTTCACCACTGATCCTGATGTGAAAAAGGCAAAGCTGGCAGAGATGGAGGCTCAGAACAAAGTCCGTTTTTAAGGAAGGACAGAATTACGAAATCGAACAAGTCTCATGTGCGGCACCTTACATACGCTGTACACGACTTCGTCACTGTTTGTTAAAACCCTACGAGGTACACTTGAACTAAAAAGGGGTTCTCCTCATGCGACTTCAAGAATGGATTCAGCAATATCACGGTACAGAGTTACTGCGCTTTGATCACCTCTGCGAGTACTTAGATGCGACACCGTTTGAAATCAAACACCACCTTGATGGAATCAGTCCTGAGATAACCGGCGTACTGAAGTCAGAAGAGGGTATTGGTGACGACGCGTTCATCACGAAGCTGGAACATCATTTGCTGAATCGATTCAACAAACGAAGAAAAAAAGTGAAAGTCACGATTGAGGTCGAACTGCCATTACCGGAAGAAGCCTACAACTTTTGTCAGCGCGAACGATTTAGAATGATCGAACGCGTCACTCAACATATGGACGAACAAAACGTGAAGGATTGGCGCATCGTAAACATGCGGAGGATATAATTGAACATAGATCGTATTGACTCATCTACATATATACATGCTATAAGGAGAACAAAATGAAATTTACCTACTTAGCCTTGCCTTTGGCCATCCTGCTGATGGCCGGTTGTACCAGTGAAAACACCCCTTCTACAAATGAGAAAGCAGAGGAGCCTGCTACTCAAACAGAAGAAGTCGTCGAGACGACCGAAACGAGCACAGACGACGCAAATACGGAGACGACTGCAGAAGAACCTGCAACAGCCGAAGAAACGGTCACAAATTCGGATAACAATCAATTCTCCGGCTATAAACTGATCAATGTTGATGGTGGGGACTTGTCCGGGTACCGTGAGGCGAACGTCGTCGTCGATATCGGATATGGAGATCGCGAGTATTGGGCGTTCACGAACGAACATGGTCAATTGATTCGTGTCATCGCCGATCAGATCATCTTGCAGGATGATGATTCGGAGGATGTGACCTCGGATGGCCGTTACTATCATGACGAGGCGAAGGTCTCAGGCGTCGAAAACAGTGATCTCGATGAAGGCCACGTCATCGCTGACTCGCTCGGGGGCGTCTCGAACGCCTACAACATCACACCACAAGATAGCACGCTCAACCGCTACGGGGACCAGGCCTATATGGAGGACGTCATCCGTATGGCCGGCGGCGCGACCGACTTCGAGGCGATCATTACCTATCCGGATACGAAAACTTATATTCCGTCACACTACCAATACACCTATACGGTCAAAGGAAATGTCGTCACCGATTCCTTCGACAACGTTAACCCGGATGAAGTGAATGCAGCACTCGGCCTAACAGAAGGTGAACCGGAACCCGCAGCTGCACCTGAGGCCACAGGCGATGTCTCGAGCGTAGATACGAATGGCAACGGTCAGGTGACGATCCAGGAAGCGAAAGACGCCGGTTTCACGATGCCGATCATGAGCGACCATTGGCTCTACCCCTATATGCGTGATAACGATAATGACGGAATGGTAGGGGAATAAAAATAGAATCATTTTAATACAAGGAAAATTGCAAATAGGAAGGCAGCATTTTTTTCAAGTGCTGCCTTCCTATTTTTTCAGCTATTTTGTTGAATCAGACGATGACTAAGGACTGTTTCGACAAGTACCACCGTCTCAAATGTTGCACAATAGTCAACTTCCTCGAAGTCTGTATGCTCGTCACGGTAACCGATGGATAGATTCACAGACGGAATACCGAATTCCGCAAATACTTTTGCATCACTTGATCCCCCGTTGCGCGTCGCCTTCCAGTCGTTCATTCCGACCAATCGCCCCGCTCTTTCGAACAGTTCTCCATAAGACGCTTCACAAAAATCGAACATGCCTCGACATCCGGTGACAATGTCGCGTGTGCCCCGACGGTCCAACACGATGGTTGCATCCACGTCATGGATAAATTCTTGATTGATGCCACGCGCACCACATAACCCTGTCTCTTTATAATGGACCCAAGATTTCAGACACGAAAAAGGAGATGTTAAGGTAGGTATATGAAACGAAAAAGATATACACCCGAATTCAAAACTCAAGTTGTGTTGGAAATCTTGAAGGAAGAAAAAACAATGAGCCAGATTGCTTCCGAACATGGCATCCATGTGAACCAGCTGCATAAGTGGAAAACACATTTCCTGTCAGAGATGCCACAAGTGTTCAAGAAACAGAACAAGGACCAAGAGAAGATGAGAGCCGACTATGAAGAGAAACTGGAAAATCTCTATGCAGAAGTCGGAAAGTTAACCACGCAGCTGTCGTGGATCAAAAAAAAATCTGGCATCTACCACGATTAGACAGGAACGGGTAGAGATGATGGAATGGGGAAACAGTAAACTTCCTGTTTCCCAACAGGCCGATCTGCTTGGGCTCAATCGTTCCAGCCTTTATTACAGGCCGGTTGCCCCTTCGCCTGAAGAGGTTGCCATCAAGCATAGGATTGATGAGATCTACACCAAATATCCGTTCTACGGGTCACGCAGGATTGCCGAAGTATTGAAAAATGAAGAGGTGAATATCAACCGCAAGAGGGTCCAGCGTCACATGCGCGAGATGGGCATACAGGCTCTCTATCCAGGCCCCAATCTGAGTAAACGCAACCTGCAGCATCGCATTTATCCATACCTACTGAAAGGGGTGAACATTACCCGTCCCAACCAGGCTTGGGGCATTGATATCACGTATATCCGCCTGCAGGATAGCTGGATGTATTTGGCAGCCATCATCGATTGGCACTCCCGGTATATCATCAGCTGGGAACTGGACCAGACACTGGAAATAGGTTTTGTCCTGGATGCCGTCCGGCGGGCTTTCACGATCGGACAGCCGGACATCTTCAACAGTGACCAGGGTAGCCACTTCACCAGTTCCAAATATATCCACCTCCTGAAGGAACAGCCTGCCGTCCAAATCAGCATGGACAGCAAGGGTCGGGCACTGGATAACATCATGATCGAACGTTTCTGGCGGAGCCTCAAGTACGAAGAGGTCTATCTGAAGGACTACGGGACACCAAGAGAAGCGAGACAGAACATCCGTGACTACATGGAATTCTATAACTGGGAACGTCCCCACCAGTTATTGGGTTATAGGACACCGGCATCCATCTATTTTCAGTAGGTTACTGTCCTTGCCATCTCGGAGCAATTATCTTTCCCATCCCAGGACCTGTCAAGGGAAAATACGCCCTTGACAGAACCTGGCATAGGAAAGGCTGGGTCTGCAAGATGGGACAAGGACAAGAAGAATGACTGTTTTCACCTTATTATTATAAAATTAGTGTTTTGACAATGGGATCCACTTTAGAACGCTTTATCAAAGTCAGGAAATTCAACTGTTCTTTCTGAAATGTGACGTTTGAAAGTCTGACGACCTCTTTTCTCATGATGACTGTTAGGTTTTCTTTTCCCTTTCATCGGAAGTGAGTGAACAGGAAGAATATCTTCTCTGAACATTCTGTACAGAATTTTAACAGAACAGCTGATAGATTCTTCATTTCTGCCTATGATGGTGTCAGGTGTCCAGCCGTCGGCTATCCTTTTTTGAATATAACTGATCTGATGCTTAGGAAGGACGATTCTACGTCTTCTGCAAAGAGATTTTCTTTTCTTATCGTTCTGATAGAATTCCAGTACAGATATACCTGCTTTGAGTGCATTAATTACATTATAGACGATCTCTCTTTAACGCTTAATTCTCCGGCAGATCTCACTGACCGAAATTTTCTGGTGGTAATATAATTCTATGGACGCAAGTTCATCCGTGGTAAGGTGTGTATAGGCCATTTGTGCTAACTCCTTAATGTTTTCTTTGGTCGGAAATACATATTAAGTTTAGCACAGAAGGCTTTTTTAGTTGTCTAGCTTAATTTTACAATCTGCGTACATTTAAATTTTTTAAAGCACACCGTAGGTGGCTAACTTGATTATAGAATTTCCCTAAATTTTTTAATAGAATATAATCGGAAATTCAGCTAAAAATTTGGAACTTTAAAATTGATACTTATAAACTTATTTCTCGTTAAAAAGGTAAAAAATATAAATATATTTAATTATGGAGAGGAAGTTTGGGATGAAAAATATCATCATCAAAGGTGCACGACAAAATAATTTAAAAAATGTTTCGTTAAGTCTTCCAAAGCATCAATTGACCGTTTTTACAGGAAAATCAGGATCTGGAAAATCTTCATTAGTATTTAGTACGATTGCAGCTGAATCTGAGCGTCTACTCAATGAAACTTATTCTACATATATACAGAATCAATTAACTCATTATGAGAAACCTGATGTAGATTCCATTCAAAATCTTCCTGTTTCAATGGTCATTGGTCAGAAAAGACTTGGTGGTAACTCGCGCTCTACAGTAGGTACAATTTCCGACATTTATTCTGCTGTTCGTCTACTATGGTCTCGTATTGGTCAACCATTTGTCGGATATTCAAATGAATTTTCATTCAATAATTCGGCAGGAATGTGTGAGAGATGCCAAGGCTTAGGATATGTCGAGGAAATTGATATCGATGAATTGCTGGATTATGACAAATCTTTAAACGAACATGGAATTAATTTTCCTACATTCGGACCAGATCACTGGCGTGGTAAAAGCTATACGCATTCGGGTCTATTTGATAATGATAAGAAGCTGAAAGAGTATTCGAAGGAAGAGATGCATCAATTACTTTATTTAGAGCCGACCAAACTGACCAATCCTCCTGAAGAATGGCCCCGTACTGCAAAATATGAAGGGGTCGTCTATCGATTCAGGCGACTGTTTATTATTAATGATGGCTATGAAAAAAGCAGGTGGCCGGATGAATATGAGCGTGTTGTAACGACAATGGTTTGTCCTAACTGTCACGGAAAACGTTTAAATCAACGTATTTTAAGCTGCAAAATTAACGGTGCAGATATTGCTGATTTTACAAATCAAAGTATCGTAGAAAATATCCTGTTTTTAGACTATCTTACTGATAAAACAGCTGCATATATTGTAAAGCCGCTTAAACAGCAACTTCAATCTCTAGTTGATATTGGACTTGGTTATTTGACACTTGGTCGAGAAACACCTACATTATCAGGTGGTGAATCTCAGCGTATTAAGCTTATTCGTCATTTAAGTAGCCCACTGACCGATCTCGTATACATTATCGATGAACCGAGTGTTGGACTGCATCCTGAAGATATTGAAAATATCAATCGCATAATTATGTCTATTCGGGATAAAGGAAATACAGTTATTGTGGTTGAACACGATCCTGATATTATTAAGATTGCAGATCACATTGTTGACGTAGGACCAGGTGCCGGTAAAAATGGGGGTAGAATTACATTTGAAGGAACATACGATCAACTTCTCGACTCCCACACTGCGACTGGACAAGAACTCAAAGAAAAACATCAACTAAAAGTTCCAAGGTCATCTCAAGAAATGATTCATATCGGTCCAGTTACAAAAAATAACGTCAAAAATGTTGAAGTGTATCTCCCTAAAAATGCTATTTCTGTTATTACAGGGGTTGCTGGTTCTGGTAAGAGTACGCTCATAAAAACTGGGTTTAAACAGATTAAAAATGTTATATTCATCGATCAAAAAGCTATTAATGTTTCAAATCGTTCAAATATATTAACTTATACCAATACATTTGATGAATTACGAGCATTTTTCAGTAAGGAGACAGGGCTAAAGAAAAGTATGTTCAGCTATAATTCTGAAGGTGCTTGTCCAAACTGTAAAGGAAAAGGAATTCTTAAAACAGAACTTGCGTTTATGCCTGATTTTTCACAAGTTTGTGAAGTATGTCATGGAACACGTTATAGACAGGAAGTTCTAGATGCTAAAGTAGATGGTTACTCTATTGCAGATGTCTTACAATTAACGGTGGAAGAAGGAATAAATTACTTCAATACACATCATAAAATTCTGGAGATATTAAAATCCCTCGCTGCCACTGGTCTAGGCTATATGACACTTGGACAATCATTGGACACACTTTCAGGTGGAGAAATTCAACGTGTAAAGCTCAGTGAGTATTTAATCAATCAAGTGACTGACCACATCTTTATTTTTGATGAACCAACAACAGGGTTACATGAAAGGGATATCCATGTGCTGATCGAATTATTTAATCAATTAGTGGATGAAGGTAATACCGTCGTTCTAATCGAGCATAACTTGTCAATGATGACAGAATCAGACTGGTTAATTGATATGGGACCAGCTGCTGGTCAACAAGGAGGAAGATTATTATACAGTGGTTACCCAGAAGGTGTCCTTAGCATACAAGATAGCGTAACTGGGAAACATTTATCTAATTACATTCAAAAATAAGAGGAGTGTATTTAGTGGTGAAAAAAGTAAGATATTTTTAGTGATGGTAAAGTAAAAGCAAGTATATGTAATAAGAAGATATACTAAGCTGATACTTCATTTGGGCAATATGAGCCCCTATCCTTAATAAAGATAGTGAATTAATAGGTATTCACATAGCTGATAAATCTTTCGATAATTAAGAAGTAAAATTAAATAAATAGTTTGTTGAATATTTAATCTTGTGTAAAGGTAATAATATATGTATAAAGGTTTTATCATTTAAAATTAGGGGTATTAATAATGTGTTATACAGATATTATATAATAAAGGAGTAATGTGTATGAAGGCTGTAACATTTCAAGGTAAAAAGAAAATGAAAGTAAAAAAAGTTGCAGATCCAAAGATTATTGAACCAACTGACGCAATTATTAAGATTACTGCTTCAGGTATTTGTGGATCAGATTTACATTTATATCATCAAGGCGATATGTTTATGGATAAAGATTTTGTTATCGGACATGAACCAATGGGGATTGTTGAAGAAGTTGGTAAAGAAGTTAAGAATCTAAAAAAAGGTGATCGTGTCGTTATTCCTTTTAATATTGGTTGTGGCGATTGTTTTTACTGTAATAACCAAATGGAATCACAATGTGATCAATCTAATGAAGAACCTGCAAACTGGAAGATGGATAACGGTGCATTATTTGGATTTGGAAAAATGCATGGGAATTTTTGGGGTGGTCAAGCTGAATATTTAAGAGTTCCATATGCTGATTTTTCTTCTTTTGTTGTGCCAGATAGTGATTTAAAAGATGAACAAGTATTATTTTTATCTGATGTAGTACCTACAGCTTATTGGAGTGTCGAACATGCAGGTGTGAAGGCTGGGGATACTGTTATTGTATTAGGATGTGGTCCTATAGGTTTAATGGCACAAAAATTTGCGAAACTAAAAGGTGCCGAACGTGTTATAGCAATCGATAATGTCGAACATAGACTAGAGCATGCTAAAAAATACAATGGTGTTGAAGTTTATAATTTCGATAAAGAAAAAGAAATTGGTAAGTTATTGAAAGAAAAAACTAGTGGTGGTGCTGATGTAGTTATTGACTGTGTTGGTTTTGATGGCGCACAATCAAGTCCAGAACCAAAACTTTCAAAAACATCTCAACAAAGAGGAACAATTAGTCCGATTATTACAGCCGCTGAATCAGTCCGTAAATTTGGTACAATTCAACTGACTGGAATTTATGGTACACCAGCTGATAACTTTCCACTTGATTTAATATTTAATAGAAATGTTCGTTTAACAACTGGTCAGGCACCAGTTATTCATTTAATGCCTAAATTATATGAAATGATTAAAGATGAAGTATTTGATCCTACTGAAATTATCACACATACTTTTCCTTTAGAAAAAGCCGATGAGGCTTATAAAGTATTTGATGAAAAACGAGATAATAATATTAAAGTCGTATTTAAACCGGAGTAATTATTCATAAAATTAAACGTTTAAGTAGTTTGATATAACTGAACAATATATTTTTAATGTGTATATATTAAAGGTAAAATAGAATTATAGTTCTCACATATGGATGAAATTTCTAATTTGAGGAGGAGATAGAAAAATGGTTAATGTAGCGCTATTGGTTCGACTTGAAGCAAAACCTGGAAAAGAAGCGGAAGTTGAAAGCTTCCTACGTGGGGCCCTACCTGTGGTTCAGGAGGAGTCAGAAACGATTGCATGGTTTGCAATCCGACTTGGACCTACGACATTCGGAATCTTTGACGCATTCCCGGACGACACAGGTCGTCAAGCACACCTTTCTGGTCAAGTGGCTGCGGCATTGATGGAGAAAGCTCCTGAACTTTTCGTAGAGCCACCAGTGATTGAAAATATTGATGTCCTTGCTTCCAAGCTTCCTAAATAAAGTCATATTATCGTTGCCATCTCGGAGCAATTATCTTTCCCATCCCAGGCCCTGTCAAGGGAAAATACGCCCTTGACAGAACCTGGCATAGGAAAGGCTGGGTCTGCAAGATGGGACAAGGACAAGAAGAATGACTGTTTTCACCTTATTATTATAAAATTAGTGTCTTGACAATGGGGTCCACTTTAGTCACCACTCTGTGTCGTGCTGACGATTTTCTTAAGAGTGAAGTCTAATCTTTAGAAATATAGGTGCAATCTTTCATTTAATACAACAACAATTGCAAAAGGTGTATTCTCAATGTTAAAGAGAGTACACCTTTTCATTAGAAGCGTCTAAATCTTGAATTTATTTACACTAGATTCATTTGTATATTTTCCGGACTTTGCATTCATACGAACGTGTTCAATCAATGCCTGCATGATTTGATCTTCTTTGATATCAAAACCCTTGTGAAATGGCACCCGCTCTTCTTCAAATAAGAACGCATCAACCAAATAAAGGACACGTGGTTTTTTTCGTGGGGCACTGTTCTTAAGACACCTTTCCCAAACCAGCTGTTCAAATTCTTTTGAATAACGTCTATGCGCGACCGCGTTCCGCACCATCCTACGACTGATCTCAAAATCGCCTTCCCACAGCCAGCGGCCGGCCACTTGATGCCACATTTCAATCCGCCCCTGCTCTTTGATTGCTTCCACGTCGATTTCGACGTGATATGGGGCCACGTCCTCACTCTTGACGACCTCCCGAGCATCTCCTGTCACCGACTTTGGATACATCTCCCATCCTTCAGGCATCCGTTTTTTGATGAACTGCTCGAGAGCCTCCTCGCTGATTCGATAGCCTTTTTTACGGGACTCGAGCGGTTCCGCCTGTATCACGCCTTTTCGTACCCAGTTCCGGACGGTTTCCTTGTGGGTCGTGAGCTTGGTCTTCGATAGAATCTCAAATGCTTCATCAATTGTATACATGACGGACCTCCTTTTAACACAATGATGTTCTCATTAAATAATACCATGTTCATTGTATTAAAAGCGAGAGAAATCCTTCATAAAACGAATACACTCGATTCATAGGTAGATGATCACTCCATAACCCTATGTTATCTATCTATCGATGTAGTCGATTGAAGATTTGGCCATCCTAATTTAAATTCCACTTCCAGCGAACCCAAACAATGTTAGATTCCTCTACACTCAAGAATTTTGAAAACTCTTCTTTGACCATAAACAAAAAATTACAATCATTTTCAAGGTTCCCTATGATACAGCCTGCTACAAATTGATGACAGTTATCATCAAGAAGATTGTATTTTCTTCTTTCTGACAGATTTTTAAACGCTTCTTTTGCTATGTTTTCATCTCCTAATGGCCACATTGCATGCTTCATTACTGGAATAAAAATGTCTTTATCTGTACTAAGGATGTTACCAGTGAATTCTTTCAGACTAACTTTTTTAATTTCTCCTTTTCGATTTAAGTCGATAACATTTTTATTTCCTATGTATACACCCGAATGTTCTGCTGTACCTAATTGGCAATAAATCAATGCACCAATAGCAGGCTCTTGCATAAAATTGTATGATTTATTCAAAAGTAAGGAATGCCTATGAATTGAAGTTTTTTCTCGTGCCCATAACATGGGAGTAACGATATTTTTTAGTACTTTTTTGTTAGATGGCGTGACTTTAATTTTGTCTAAAAATCTATTTTTCAACTGTATATCTCCAATCTTTTTTTCTTTGTATCAAATATCATTTAAAAATTAAGATGTCGAATTCTTTACAAAATAAAAGTATAAAGATAAAAAACTAAGATTAATTAACAGGAAAAATTATACTATATTTTTATCGTATTACCTATGAATAAAATTGTAAGGGGATTATTATCATTTGTTAATTTGGTAGATGAATGACTTTATTCTCCGATACTGGTATAGCCAACAGATGATTCGCCACCATTTCACGTTTTGTGAAGTTGTTCGTAATAGATATTCGTTTTGCCTCTTTCATGTCGAGAGACAGGAGTGTCCTGCTTAAACACTTTTGGAATAGTGGGTAAAACGAGTATGTATACGTTTCGACATCGAAATATATACATGCTCGTTTAAGATGGTCTGATTCATTCTTTCATGGCCTGTTCGATTAAAAAGATTGATATCTTTCACGTTTAAAAATCTAGACATCTTGACCATTGATCAAGAGGTGTCAGGACATCAGTTGTTTCATGACCATGCTTATGATGGAACCAAACCGATCTCGGTCAACAACCGGAAGCCTAGGATACGAGCAGACAGATAAGCGATCAGTGCGTCCTCCGCACTGAATAGACGGTCTCTCGATTCGTCTTGGTTCACCTCATGTTTCGACATGTTGTACAAACGTACGAATACAAGTAGGCTCTGAATCGTCTTTTCATCTATCGTTCGTAGCTTGGCGATTTGATGGACCGCTTTTCCTAAGGTGGACTGGGAGTGTCGAAGCGACCCGAGCTTTTGCGATCGCATCAAATATTGACGTGTCACGGCCTCCAGGTGCATGCCTGCATATTGAACGATGTATCGCGCCCCATGCGCTACGTCCCGCTCTAGTTCGCTCGCCGCATACTGCAACGGCCTATATAAAGTTCGTTCCATTCCGCCGGGAAACGGATTTTGTATCGGGTTTTTAGGAAGCTGGTATCCGCCGATCCCTCCGATTTCCGCGTCCGTCTCCCATAACTGTGCTACGAATTCCGCTTGCCCGTGCATAGGGCATTTAGCCGCAAAGTCATCGACAGCGGTCTGTTGCCCATGGTTCAAAAGTTGTTCATATAGCCAACGTGTGTCCGGTAAGGCATGTTTCATCTGGCCTCTCCGCCTTCTCTGATTTGATGGTCTTTCGCTTACTCATGTACGCGGATCGTATCAATAGTCCAATGAAAAATGTACCGGTTCGTCCACTGACACTATTGACGGATTGACGTTCGAGTAGACGCGGGGCCGCCTACCTTCGATGGTAATCCTCGTGATGGCACCGCGTTCGACAAATAAATGCAATGAGCTCACTTCAGACACAATTGATTTGAATACAAGGACCGCTATGAGGTGTAGTCTGATACATTCCAGGGTGACATGCTGATCAAGCAAATCCGGGATTAACCGATTGGACACCTCATAGTCGGATGGATTCCCGTAAATGAGTGTTTCCGAATGATCCATTCTGACATGTCTTGGAACTTCTTTGTTGAATAGATAGTGATCGATTCTCAGCTTAGCGATTTCATCGGGTTTAATACCATTGACTGTCATTTCACTAAACATATGACTGCCATGTCTGTCTTCACTCGAGACCAGCTTGAGGTTGATTGTTTTTTCACCCCCGACCACTTCCACATTCACCTCGGCCACGCGGACATATTCAGCCGTATCTTCAATCGCGAAAGGTTGCTCAGTTTTCCACATCTGCTTGAGCACCTCCCGACCCCTCTCGAGTTGTCTTCGGCCTTCAAGATCAAGCTGTATGCCTTGTCAGAACTGTTGTAGCGATAGGAGAAGTAACGTGCGCTCGAACTTCCCAATAGAAACCAGTCTCCAGAATTGTCGATCACCCGTTGTCCACCGTCAAAGAGTGGTGACAAATTCGACTCGGCCTGTCTCGTCTTTACATTCTTGATGATGACAGGTGGACCGGAGAGCGTGCTGTTTAAGACAGGATGTTGATTCTCGAATTCTTTCGAGAGAGCCCGGCTGACGTAAGCATAGAGCGTGTAGATATCAATCTCCCCGCTCAGGTTCGTCGCCCCACCTTCTAGGCCACGGATCAAATGATCTGTGAAGGCTCCATGCCCGTTTCGATCCCAAGCCAACTGATTTTCCGTGCACGCTGCGATGACGAACTTACCGGACCCTTTAATTTCAAGCCCTCTCTCCATCAGATTGTCGATTGATCGCATGAGCGCACCGCTATGACACGTATCAAAAAAGCTCAAGACTGTGCGGGCCTTTGTTTGATCGATATGGTCTCTGACATCGGACATGTTGATGCTGGTGTCACCTATAGCATGAATACCTGCATCATATGGAATGAAATACGCATTGGTTTGACTGAACCCCCCGTGGCCTGCCCAGTAGAGAAATAAGACATCATTTGGAGACGCATCTCCAAAAAAACTATGTAATGCATGGTCTAACATTGACTTGGTGGTCAAATTCCCATATAAAATCTGGACGTCAGATTTACCGAATACGGCGGGCTCTTCTGTCAATAATCGATTGATTTCTCTTACGTCGTTTAACGTATTCGGAAGAGCAGATATCTCATGGTCACGTTGCTCATTGACTGCAATTAATAGAGCTTTGTACAATGTAAATCCCTACCTTCTCATCATTTACATATATTGTATTATACAATGTACACATGCTCCAAACTTGAATAGAAAATCAATCACTCGATTCAGAAGACATGTCGACGCAGACTCTTTCATTCTCAATCCTTATTCTAAGAGCCATTGATAAACAGCTGATTTGAAAAGTAAAGTGCCTCTAGGTAAAAACAAAAAACCATTCGACTGAATGGTTTCCCTCGCTTGTCGATCGACAAGCCCACGTTCTTGCTTTTAGTGTTGTTCTTACGCTCCGTGCCTCCCGTCAGAAAGGGCCAGGAACATAGAGATGCGGCGGTGAACCAGCAGCTCTTGTTATCGGGCCGTCAGGGAGGCAGCGGTGCGATGAGCGACTTCGCCACAAGGCGTTAGACGCTCACGCATGAGCCCGGATCACCATTCCTTCTCCCATGCCCCGTCTTCAGACACGCCCCAATCCTCGAAGCGATACTTGATGAGCCAATGGACATGCATGAGTTCATACTCGAATATACCCTTGGATAGCTCTGAGACGACGAAGCGGACGTCCCCATCCGCCACCACCCATGTCCCATATAGATACACGATCTTGATCGGACGTTCTTCTACATCCAGATAGATCACCATGCGGAAGTAAGGCGAGTTCCGTCCTTCATCGAACCGGACGACCTTCTCGACGCCATGTTGCCTGTCGACGACACGCATCCACTCGGGATGTTCCATCAGTTCCGAGAACACGGTCCGGACGAACGGATCCAATCCTTCGAACGCATAGTCATCAAGCAGCCCCTCGTCCGTCACGCCTCCACCTTCCGGTTCTCTCTAAAACGATTCCCCGTAAAAAGACAGTTCAGTCCTCATCCATACACTAGTAGAAACGATTCCCATTCAAAAATGTATACGCGTATACATGTATACACGTATACAAATCTACATGTATACATCTAGAAAATTCTTACGGTCGACCATATGTTCGAAGCGTATTGGTGGTGAAAAAAACTGTGCTTCTTGTCAATAACTCCCCTTCTTTCACATCACATAGGATATCCATACTCACAAGTTTAAATTCCCCGTTCTTAACGTTTAACCGATCCGGTAGGCGGCGTAGCAATACCTCCGTCATCTCGTCCATCGTCTGTTGGTCTAGTTGGAATTTATCCATCTGAATCATCCTCTCCATTTGATAGCCTAATGATATCTCGCATCCACGCAAGCAACATCTCACCTAATTTCACGTAAGCCCTGGTGTTGTTTCAAACAAGCCCTAGGGCTTGTTTCGAAAATATGGTCATTTTCAATAAATAAACCATGTTTTCACTTTTGTCATTTCATCAAAAAAATGACGAGACAGAATAAAACTTCACCCTATATCCACGCACGAACTACTCCGTTTTCGTCATGCGAAAACGCCCCTTTTCCCGGATCCCGCTCTATGGATCCAGGCGAGAGCAACGCGAGTCGTCCGTCTTATCAAAGAAAAACGTATGTTTTTCGTCCTTGCCCTTACCGAACGGACCGGGACCGGTCCCCCCGGCCCCACTCTATTCCGTTCAACCCATGTAGCCCCGCTGTTTCATGCTGACGTACGACTCGTCCGCACCGAGGATGAGATGGTCGAGCACCGGGATGCCGATGAGGTCCCCCGCTTCATGCAACCGTTCGGAGACGATGATATCCTCCCGGCTCGGGCTCGGGTCCCCGCTCGGATGTTGGTGACAGGCGATGATGCACGAGGCATTGTTCAAGATGGCGCACTTGAACACTTCCCGTGGGTGCACGACACTCGAGTTGACGCTCCCGACGTGCGCTCGGTGGACGCCGATGACCCGGTTCTTCGTGTTGAGCATGATGACGAGGAACACCTCGCGGTCGTCATCCCCGATGAACGATGCCCCGATTTGCCGGGCATTGTCGGGGGATTGGATAACGGCGTGCTCGAGGGCGACCATTTCCTCGCGAACCTCTTGCTTGATACGGATGACCTCGATGATGGCGGATAGTTCCATGGTTATTTGTCCCCTTTCGGATAAGCTGTCCTCAGAACGAACACCGTTGTGCGTCCTGTTGACGGGAACGAAGCGAGCGTCGGGAGACGGTGCAAGGGCGACCGCAGGGAGAGCCTCAAAAAAATGCGTAGAGCAAACGGAGGGACAGGCTTCCGTAGCCAACGAGCGAAAAGCCTCGCTTTGAGCCTAAAGCGAAGGAAGACGGGCCGGAGGGCGCGTCATTTTTTTGACGTCCCTTGCACCGACGACCAGCGAGCTAGAGTACGGAAACAGGACGAACGGATCACCAATCACGAAAAAGGCTGTTCAAACGAGAGAAGTCGGGTATAAAATAAGAACAAACGTTCGTTTTATTAGGAGGATGATTTTTATGACGATGTATCGCGACCGGGGTGAGCTGAAATGGATCCCATTCCTCATGCCCGAGCACAAGGCGCTACTAACGAAGTATTATAAGGAAATTCAAAAGATTGAGATGCCAGATGTCGATGAACAAGTCTTATCGGTCTATGAGAACGTGCTGAATGACGCAATTTTTAGCGGAGATATGGTGGAGGTAAAATATGTGGAAGAGCGGGAGACGAAACGATTCAAGGGGTTTGTAAACCGTACGAATTACATGGAGCGGACCGTCGAACTGGCCAACCAGCGGGACGGAATTATACATGTACCGTTCGAGGCAATCATTCACGTGGAACAATCGATGGACTAACGCCCTGGCGGTTGTTCGAAGTCTGCGTCACGAAACGAAGTGTCGCTCCTCGACTTTCCAAAATAAAAGGGAAGAGCGACTATGCTCTTCCCTTCACGACACGATTCACTTATATAACTGGATTCATATCTTGATTTATACGAATTGCTTCAAATCATTGAATCCTTTGTTTTTAGCATTCTCAATAAATAGACGGACCCGTTCTTCTTGAGGGATTTGGTTCTCCAAACAATAGTCAAGGAAACCAATCAACACTTCACGTGTGATCAATAATCCTTCAATCGTTTCACCTGTTAATTTTTCTGCAAGCGACGTGATTGACTCTAATTTTTTCTCACCCGTGAAACCTCCAGAAGTGACATATCCATAGAATTCAAGCTTACTTTCGTCATAAGTCATATAGTTTTGAATGTACTCCGATGCCATGTAGTTCGCGAGTTGTTGGGTTAACCCAAACCCATTGGGATAATGTTTGGTGTCGATGATGCCATGAATGGAACCTGAACGAATCAAGATTTCGATTTCTGTCTGTTTACCCTGGATCTTAGGTTGGTAGATTGTCTCGAACCCAATTGCCTTCAAGATTTCAGTGGTCGTTCGTTCAAATTCATTATGCGTCATGTCCCCTAGATATCTCTCTACAAATTCTTCCGAAAGATGATTCATTGATTCTTTTCCAACCTGTACGTCATTCACGGCTTTCAATGCATCGCGTTTCCCAAAGACCGGCTCGAAATGAGACAGTAGCTCTTCATGTGTCAATTCCAAAGGATTAGGGATTTTATTCAAGACAGTTTCAATTTTTTTTGTCATTTTAACTGAGTTGTTGGCGGGCTTGATGTCTCCAAACTCATTTGATTTATAGCTATCGACGTCCAGACCGCTGTTCTGGGCCATCCGTTCAACCGAGATGAGGTACCGCGTATTGAACGGGTAACGAGAATCGTAATAAGCGATACTCTCCATCGCCGTATCGACTAAAGTCGGTTCTGTTCTCAGAATCGACATTCCTCTCTGATATTCAACCAATCCCGTGTATTCACATAGCAACATGAATGTGTGTGCAACGTCTGAATGAGCCTGATAGTAATCGCGAGCGGCCTTGTCATTCCGGGCCCGATGATCGTAGTGAACCGCAACCTCTTGCTTCATTGCTTCTTTTTGTTCTGGGGACGAATTTCGGAATGATAGGATTTTTGAGACAACCTCTTGTTCCTGCGAATCTTTTTGTGCAGTCAAAACAAAATACGTAATTTCTTCTTTAGATAGACGGTACTCAAGCTCTGAACGTTGTACGAGTTTGATCAAAAAGCGCGCTGGACGGATACGAAATCCTTCTTCGAATTTCGGTCGGAATCCTTTTTCCATGAAGTAGGCATTAGGAATTTGAAGTGTGAGAATTTGCTTCTTCACATTCTCATATTCTTTAATCCCATCTGCGAGTGCCTTCCCGACCTTCGTTGGTTTCACGAAGCCCTCTTTATCGATGTAACAGTACGAGAATGTCTTTAACATCGCGCACCACGTACGTCCACCTGACCCGTCATTGCTCACGTTGTTACGCTTTAACCCATGTGCTGCAAGGACCGATTCATAATGCTTGTGCAGTTCTCGGTTCCCTTCCCATTTCTTCGTGAAATTTTCAGTCGCCTCTTGCAATGCAGTGACGGCCTCCGCGTGGAAACGCGGATCTCTCTCCGGTCGTGTGATAAACCATACTTTACGTTCAGCCATATTGTTTCATCCTTTCGATTCTCATTTTATTTTTTCGTTCTCGTATGTCTGGTCGATCATTCAATTCAATCAATAACTGCTTTTTGACCATTCGATTCCCCGGCAATGGATTTTTGTCATAATATTCGACGACTCGATAGATGACATCGAAATGGTTTTCGACTGCCTCATCAAATTCAATTTCACCATCGAGCTCAGATATCGACTCGATGGTCTCCCCATACTTCCTAATGATTTCTTCAATTTCGAGAATCGAGATATCTGACGAATCACTGTTTTTTGTAAAAGAAGACATCGTCCCACCCATCAGCTCTTCTTTCATCTCCAGTGCGGCCTTCCAGTATCGAATCAACGTGATCGCATTGAAGACGTTCCCGGCACGTTCGTCTCGATAAATTGAGTTGAGTTCTCGTCCTGTCTTCTCCGATAAAATCCTTCTGATATCCTTTTGTGCCAGATGTTCCTTGAACGCACTTATGATTTCTTCTGTAATAAAACTCGAACAGAGGTACATTTCACATAACTCTCTTAAGTTTCTAAGACGCTTATCTTTCAACTGCTCCTCCCCCTCTTTTGTATCCGTTGCTAAATTCAGATTACAACAGGCCATCAAAGTAAAATCATTCAACATTGAATGATTTTACTTTGATGGCTGTCTGTATTTTAGTTTTTTTTACGATTTGAGCTTTGGGGCTGCTATTTGTTAAAAAGAGATGTAGAATAGGCTTATGAGTAAGCAAGAACATACTTTCGTTTTTTGAAAGCGTTGAAAGTGAGGAGTTTTATTATGATATTTAAAAAAGGTGAACTATTTAATGGTCCAGGTGGCCTTTCTCTTGGTGCGAAAAATGCACGCGTGATTCATCCAGAGACAAACGAGGAGTATCGGATCGTACATGAGTGGTCGAACGACTACGATGAGCAAGCTTGTAAAACATTCCGTTTCAACATTTGCGATGACATTGAGGATAATTCCGTACATCACGGGCCCGTCGAGCAACTTCCAATCGGAGACAAGTCGGTCCTGGGTGACATCGATTGCTTTGCTTTCGGGTTCCCCTGCAACGATTATAGCCAGGTTGGCGAGAAACAAGGCTTGAACGGAACATTCGGTCCTCTCTACTCTTATGGGGTCAAAGTACTGAATGAGTATCAACCGAAGTTTTTCGTCGCTGAGAACGTAGGTGGTCTTCAAAGTGCCAACGAAGGTAAAGCGTTCATTCAAATTTTGACTGAACTTGAAGAATGCGGCTATGTATTGACACCTCACCTCTATAAATTTGAACTTTATGGCGTTCCACAAGCTCGTCACCGGATCATTATAGTTGGGATTCGCAAAGATTTGGCAGAGCAAGGAATCGAATTTAAAGTTCCAGCGCCACTTAACACGCTCGACAATGTGAAGACGGCAAGTGAAGCAATCTTGAACCCTCCGATTCCAGAAGATGCGATGAATAATGAACTGACTAAACATTCTAGTAAAGTGGTAGAGATGCTTGGACATATTCCACCTGGCGAAAATGCTTGGTACTTAGGGATCCCAGAACATTTGCGATTAAACGTCAAAGGTGCACGTCTGAGCTCGATTTATAAACGATTAGACCCGAACCGTCCAGCGTATACGGTGACTGGTAGCGGTGGTGGCGGTACGCATATGTATCACTGGGAAGAAGAACGTGCTTTGACAAACCGTGAGCGGGCCCGCCTCCAAACTTTCCCGGATGATTTCGTGTTCATTGGTAGTAAGGAGCAGGTACGTAAACAAATCGGCATGGCCGTTCCTCCTGCAGGAGCTCAAATTGTTTTCGAGGCAATTTTGAAGACCTTTGCTGGCATAGAATACGATTCAGTTGAGGCAACACCTAAATTGCAATTAAATAATTTAAAAGGGAAGAAAAACATCACTATCAAAGATCCTATTTTAACTAAGTGATTCTAATTATTGAGGTGAAGTGGCATGGAACGTAAACTACAGTTTTTTATTTCTTCTACTTACCAAGATCTTATTTCTGAAAGAGAACGCGCTATTAAGGTGATATTAAAATATGGTCATATCCCTGCAGGAATGGAGCTATTTCAACCAGGAAATGAACCATCTAAAGAAGTGATAAAGAAGTGGATAGATGAATCGGATGCATATATTCTAATTTTAGGCTATCGATATGGAAGTATCGATTCTCAAAGTGAACTTAGCTTTACACACTGGGAATATTCTTATGCTGTAGAAAGTGGTAAAGATTTATTTTGTGTGTTACTTAATAATGATGATGTAACCATACAGAAAAGAATCGCCAGCTCTAGCTATTCGTTAGCTGTAGAGCAAAATTATCCACAGAAATATACTGATTTTCGCCATCAAGTATCTTCAAATCATCAATGTAATTTTTTTAGTACCCTTGACGAATTAGAGGTTGCTCTAACAAGTGGCATCCATGCTCTTGATAGAAGAATAGAAAAAGGGGGATGGTATAGACTGTCGAGCCACACACTCTCTCCTGGCCAATCTATAGATCCCCCCAGTAAGAATATTATCGATTTAAAATCAATAATATCAAACAGAAGACTTACTCCAAATGAAATGCTTTTTCTAGCTTATGCACGAGAACGACAAGTTTATGACTTTGAATACGGAATAGACATAAGTGATCGAATTAAGTCAATACGTCTTTGGGAAACGCAAAATCAGATTAGGTCAAATATACAAGAAAATTATTTCAGCCTAGTAGAACTTCTTTGGAAACGTAAATTGTTAATGGATAGTGAATTTACTTATGGAGACACTCCTAGAAGCTTTTATTTTGATCATGAGCTGTATACTGAACTAGTCAATGATCAGGAATACGAAGACATATTTAACAAAGTTAAGGCTGACCACTATATGTTTAAAGATGTAGAATTCCCTTTTTAACATGTCTTTAAAACGAACGTTAAAAAGACATGTTCGTTAATTAATTCACATGATAATGAAAAGGGCTATTTAAAGCCCTTTTCATTATCGTTTGGTTGTCTTTTAACTCATCTTTTTATCAATGTTCATTTTCTGTTATATTTAACGAGTAAACAAACAAATGGAGGTACTTCATGACGAAAATTGGTTATGCACGAGTGTCGACCCTCGATCAGAACTTGGACTCACAACTAGATGAACTTAATAAAGCTGGTTGTACTAAAATTTTTCAAGAGAAGGCATCTAGTGTTAAAAAGAGACCTGAATTTGAAAAGTGCTTAGAT
This sequence comes from Exiguobacterium sp. s123, assembly GCF_018617075.1. Classification (GTDB taxonomy): domain Bacteria; phylum Bacillota; class Bacilli; order Exiguobacteriales; family Exiguobacteriaceae; genus Exiguobacterium; species Exiguobacterium profundum. Next base: position 75,334 of record NZ_JACSJL010000009.1, read on the forward strand.
TATCTACGAGAAGGTGATACCCTAGTCGTCTGGAAGCTAGATCGGTTAGGGAGAACCACAAAGAAGCTTCTTGAATTGATTGATGATTTGAAAAGTCGCGGAATAAATCTTCAAATTATTACACTAGGTATAGATACCTCTACGGCTGCCAGCCGACTATTCTTCACTATGATGGCGGGATTGGCAGAAATGGAACGAGAATTGATTCGCGAACGTACAAATGCTGGTTTAATAGCAGCACGTGCTCGAGGATGTTTAGGTGGGCGGAAAAAGATTGATCCAGATATTTTGACTCGTGCATATATGATGTATGAAGCTAAAATGACGGTAAATGATATCACTAAAACGTTAAATATTTCTCGTTCTACATTTTATAAGTATATGAAAGAGCAATGATATTTGATTTATGTCAACAGCGGTTTAAAATTGGTTCTTCCTCACTTTTGATGAAACGCTTCATCCCTATGGTTGTATAGACATCGATTCATATTTCAGTAGAACAACGAGCCTCAAGTGACATTCAATATTTTGATGCGCAACAGCTCCAATCCTGCCCGACCATACATTTGACATTTGATCGTCTTGAGTCGGTTGACCTGTCCCTCGACCATGCCGTTTGACCAGGGCAGCGTCATCCCGAGCCGGATGGCATCGATGTCCCCTCGTATATAGGTTGTGAAAGAGGCTAGTGGGGTTTCGTTCATCCGTTCTGCCTGTTCACACCATTTTAGGATATCCTGTTCAGACGTCGCTTTGCCGAAAAGATTCTTGAACGAACGGACGAGCTCGTTCAATACCTTCAAGAAAGGATAGATGTTCAGTATCTTTATGAGAAGTGGTTTGTTAGAAGGCTCGTCCTCCCAGAGGACTTTCTGGATGATTCGTCGATTGATGTTAATCTCGTGTGGGACTGCTTTTTTCAATCTTGCCACGTAAGTGTCAACAGCGGTTTAAAATTCCCTCTTAATAACGGATTAAAAATCCCTTTTTTACACGTTACTCTTGGAAACTATCGACACGGGTCGGCTGGATGCCGGCCCGTTTCTTTTCCCTCATCCGATATGAATCTCCCCGAATGTTAAAAGTGGTCGCATGATGAAGAAGGCGATCTAAAATTGCGGTTGCCAAAACCTCGTCACCAAATATTTTTCCCCATTCAATATATGACTTGTTTGAAGTCAGGATGATCGAACCTCTCTCATATCTCTTCGAGATGATTTGAAAAAGCGCATTCGCACTGATGGCGTCGAACGGAAAATAACCGATTTCATCTAGAATGAGTAGCTCGGATCGACAGTACCTTTTGATGATACGAGGAAGAAGGCCAGATTTCTCTGCTTTTTGACACTCCTCGACAAAATCGTTCGCGGTAATGAACGAAGTCCGATAACCTTTCGTGACAGCTTCCGCAGCGATTGAAATTGCCAAGTGTGTCTTCCCCACCCCCGGCGGGCCCAATAATAATACATTGAAGCCGTTATCGATGAACCGACAGGTCATCACCTCCCTGACGCGCTTTTCATTGATGCTCGGCTGAAACGCAAAGTCGAAGTCTTCTAGCGTCTTAAAATAAGGGAGTCTGGCACGTTTTATTCGTTTCGATAGCTCTGTTGATTCACGGTGTTCGATTTCCGTCATCAGAATACTGTTTAGAAAGTCCGAATATGCTACATTATTCTTGGAGGCATCTTCAAGGATTCCTTCAAGTTGGTTGGCCGACGATTGCCATCCAACTTTTTCTAGGCGTTCAGTGAGAAGGTCCGTGTTCATTCGTGATCACTCCTTTCGAACTGTTCGTACACTTGAAGGGAACGACGTTCCACTTCAGGAATATCGGGCTGGAGACGACGGGTCGGCAAACCTTTTTGAGTCGTTTCTAGCCCTTTGTAATGCTCTAAATTTAATTGATACTTCAAGTTCCCGGAGGCAATCGGATGTTGGGCGATTTGTTCGCCATCAGCGTAGACCTTGAGATGATGGTCGAGGGTGATTCTAATTCGTACATGCTGTCCGACGAACCGGAACGGAACTGAATACTGTCGTCCTTGGTAGGACACAAAACAGTCTTTGCTTACTTGACGTGTTTCCCAGCGATGGACCGGATAATGCGGCTTCAAATGTCCTGGTGCTAGAAAACCTTGTTCGACCTCGAAGCGTTTCTCAGGTGACTCTTTCGTCGTATCGTTTTTCTTTTTATTGGCCGTGTTTTGTAGCCACTCGAGGACGTCACGATTTAATTGTTCCAATGTCTTTCCGATACGTCGTTTGAAAAAGTTCTGTTTCATATAGCCGAATGAGCGCTCGATCTTCCCTTTCGTCTGTGCCCGTCTGGGCTTGCACGCCTTCGGCGTAATCCCATAATAGGCCAAGAAATCTTCGAACTTCTGATTGAACTTGATACCGTTTGGATTGTGGCTGATGACCGCAGTTTTCATGTTGTCATAGAGAATCTGTTGCGGTACGCCATTGAAGAAGGCGAACGCATTCATATGGCACTTCATCAGAGTCTCCAGCGTCATGTCGGTCGTGAACTCGATGTATCGCATCCTTGAATACCCGAGGATGATGGAGAAGGCATACACCATACGCATTTCACCGTCTACTTCATACGTCCCGACATCACTCCAATCCATCTGTCCCTGTCGTCCAGGCGGCGTTTCAAACCTGACGGTAGCCTGCTTTTTAGGCAGAAGTCTGTAAGGGCTCACGTACTCTCTCAGAATCGTCATTTTCCCTTCATAGCCTAGCTTTTGAATCTCATCGAACAGAACCTCGCAATTGGTTGTACCTTCTTTGATACGTTCGTTTATGTAGTCTTTGTAGGGTTCGAGTTTTCCTTTCCTCTTTTTCCGCTTCACTTTCGTAGGTGCATTTTCCATCTTCAAATACTTTCGGATTGTCTTAGGATCATATCCCGTCTCGTCAGAGATGGCTCTGATTGTCCATCCTTTGCTTCTTAACTCACGAATCATAAAAAATCCCTCACTTCGGATCATGTCTCACACTCCATTTTCAGGTTGTCAGAATCATTATCCGTTAATTTGAGGGATTTTTAATACGTTGATATAAGGGGTTTTAACAGCGTTGATTACAACGTAAGGTCGAAACGTACTGATTCCACGGAGATATCCTTTCCGTTTCAGCGTCCGGTACATCCATTCGGTCGTCCTACCTTGGCGGATCCATCTGACGATGTCTCCCTTGTAGATGTCTGCGCTGTGTTGTCGATGTGACCGACTGATTCTTGGTGCCTCTGTCATCTGTAGGTATCTACGACACGTCTTTGGGTCGATATGGTGACGTCTGATCAACTGGGAGATCGGAACGCCCTGTCTTGCATCCTGTTGTACTGCGAGAATAAGCGTCCATTTTCTTCTTTCAGCGTCTGTCAGTTCACGTTCGAAGTTTAGACCATCCGGTTCGAGAAGGATTTTTTCGCTAGATGGAAGACGTCGCTTCAAGATTTCTTCAATTTTCTTCCCTAAGTTATGAAACAAGTGCCATCGGTCACTCACCTGCTGAATCGTCTCATCGGCCAAACGGATGGCCTCCCGAAACTCGATGGACCCGTCGCGTGCCACCACCTGGATGGTGGGATGCGAACGAATCCAAGCACAGACGGTTTTGACATCCCGAGAGGGAAGTAAGGCGATCGGGCGTCGTGTCTCTAGATCACAGATGATTGTCCCGTACTTTTTTCGTTTTCTCCAGGCCCAGTCATCAATGCCAACCACGCGAGGGTCAGACACCTTCCGATGATGTTTTGAGCGTTTCAACAGTCTGAGTAGCGTACTATCGCTGATATTGTTCAAGATACGTTCCAGCCCGGTCGCACTCATCCCACTTAAGAGCCTCAGTAGCCCACGTTCTAAACGGATTGTTCTGCGGGAGTGTGGTCGACACAGGGAAGGAAATCTCTCCGTAAAGATACTTGAGGGACAGCTTGGTTCGTCGCAGAAGAAACGTCTTGCCTGAATCCGTAGCTGCACATCAAATCCGAACACACGCTCATCGTGCAATGTCCTGATGTATCGGCTATGGACACGATGGGAGCTTTTAGTGCAATGGGGACAGGGTGCGCACGACTTTTTTCCATGACAAATGAACTGATATGTTTCATCACGACGGTTCACCTCGACCACTTCTAGTTCTGGAAGAAACTCGTTTAACATGATTGATCCCTTCAATCCTTTTAGTGAACTAATTCCCGAAGACGGGCTTCATCAAAAGTGAGGAAGAACCAATTTTAAACCGCTGTTGACACCGATTACGAAGGAAACCACACTCATTTTTAGTCATGAGTGTTCAGATCCTATCAGAAGAGGAGTCTCTCACTAATAGTTCATTCTTTTTCGTCGATTTCTGGCTGTCCTGTCTCTTGGTTGTAGAAGCGACATAGGTTTCTATTTATAAGAATGTCTGAATAGAAAAACCCCTGATCTGCCGTATCTACTTTTCTTCACTAGAAGGGCCATTATAGAAGATATATTCCTAAAAACAGATATTTACTATTTCATAGAAGGACTCTTCACTCCTCCTACCAGGTCTATTTACATTAAAGAAACTCTAGAATTAAGGTGCAACAAAGCTAATCTCCTATTTAGTTGATGTATAATCAGTCTACCTATTTCAACCCAAGATGTTCTCTTAGTGTTTTTCCCTCGTACTGTTTTCTGAAAATCTCTCTTTTCTGCATTTCGGGAACAACTAATTCAATGAAGTCCTCTAAGCTCTCAGGTAGCGTAGGAGGCATGAGATTGAATCCATCTGCCACGCCTTTGTCTAGCCACATCTCCATCTGATCAACAATCTCTTCGGGTGTTCCGATTAAGGTGAAGTGCCCTCCACCGGCACTAAGAAATCCTAATAGTTCCTTTACTGTAGGATTAGTATCATGAATAATTTCAAGTATTGTCTCATATCGACCTACAGGACCATTAAATTGCTCTAAAGGTGGTAATGTGGGCACTTTTAAATCGATTTCCCAGTCCGTACAATCCATCTGGAGAAAATAACTCAGTTGTTTTAACGCTGTCTCTAGAGGCAACATTTCATCTAATGCTTGCTTTTTAGCCAAGGCTTCTTCACGGGTCTTTCCTACATATGTAACAAGACCTGGAAAAACTTTGATTTGCTGTTTGCACCCTCCATTTTGCTTGATGGCCTCATCTAACTTTTGACGATATTTCATAGCCTGACTTATATTCCAAGATACTGAATAGACTGCCTCCGCATGTTTGGCTGCTAGTTGAATACCTTGCTTTGAGGCCCCTGCTTGCATGGCCACCGGTTTTCCTTGAGGGCTCTTTGGTGTAGTGGATGGACCCCTCACATTAAAAAATTCTCCTTTGTGATTGATAGGGAAAATATTATCAGGGTTGATTAACTGACGTCGCACTCGGTCAGCGAGAACCTCTTCTCTATCCCAAGACAAGAAGAGTTTATGCATCAATTCTGCGAATTCATCTGCCTTCTTATACCTCTCTTCATGGGATGGAAGACTCTCCATGCCGTGATTCCATGCTTCTTCATCTCTCATAGACGTCACTAGGTTCCAACCCACTCTTCCATTTGTAATATGTTCTAGGCTCAACAACTGTCTTGAGGCTGTAAAAGGATTTGAAAAAGTACTCGAGATGGTTGAGACGAGCCCTACATATTTTGTCACCTGAGAAATAGCTGTCAAATTGATTAATGGGTCGAACCAAAATGCCGGTATTTCATTTGGTTCTTGTGCCAGGAAAGATTGACTGTCTGCGAAGAAGACAGCGTCAAAGCATCCTTTTTCAGCTAACTGCGCCAAGGATTGATAATATTCTATCTCCCCTACCCGGTTAACACTTGAGTTCGGCATCAACCACGCAGCCTGATGATGTCCACACCCATAAACCAAAACCCCTATATTAAGTTGATTCTTTTGAATAACCGTCATTACTCTTCCCCCTAAGACTAGACCAATATATTATGCCTTCCTATCTTACATATGGAGGTAATAATACATTTAGTTCATCGTTAGTCCACCATCTACTGTGAAATTTTGCCCTGTGATACCTTCCGCCTCTTTAGATGACAGATAAACGACCAAATGGGCCACCTGTTCCGGAGTTGTCACTTTTCTCAAAGGTGTAGAATTAGCAATCAGTTCAAAGACCTCTTGAGACGTTACTGAACTGGCATCAGTCACTTTCAACAAACCACCTGATACGACATTTGCTTTAATTCCGTATTGTCCCAGTTCAGAGGCTATATTGCGTGTAAAACCTATAAGTCCTGCTTTTGCGGTTGTATACTCGTGGTAGGGGACAACTGGATTTTGGTAGAGATTCGTACCAATACTGATGATACTTCCGTTTTGTCTCTCCATGAATTGGGGTAAGACACTTTGAATCGCATTGAAGGCCCCTTTTAATGTTCCATCCAGCTGTCTTTGATAATCTTTCCATGAAAGATCTATAAAAGACTTTTGCTGTATCGGATCGAATTTGAAGTCTACCAATGCATTATTGACCACCACATCAATTTGACCAAAATAGTTGGTCGCCACTTTCACCATCTCATCCACTTCTTGGCGATTTGTCACATCAGCGTATAGAGCTATAGCATTTTGTTCACCGAGCTCCGAAACAAGTCCTTCTGCCTTCTCTTTACTTTTGTAATAGTTAATCACTACATTAAACCCTTTTTCAACTAAAGCTTTTGCTATCGTAGCACCAAGACCCTTGCTACTTCCTGTCACCAAAACTGTTCTTTTCACGTCACCACTCCTATACTTTTAGTTGCAATCGCAAGTACAAATCAAAAAGTGAAAGATATTACCCCTGCACTGCCTTTAGTCTTTCCAATAAATCTAATTCTTCCGTACCAACTTTAAATGAATGTCTTTCTGAATAGTACTATCGGTTTACTGTTTAGGTAGAACCGATAAAGAATGTCGTTCAAACCTTTTCCCTAAAACCCAGGCGAGTAGAGCTCCACTAATGAAGCCAGCAGTCCTGTTCCAATCACCTCACTACCGGCTGCCATTATTCTCCTCTGTGTATACTTGTACAGTAGTCCTGCAAATGAGCAACCTACAGCGAGCAATCCATTAGCTTGAAAATTTGCAAAGATCTGATTTGTAATACAATGTACAATTGGCGCTCTTTCACGAACAGAGAGTTGCATGAGTATCCCTCCGCACTCGGTTGCTTTTTTAAACTGTTGTACAATGATCCATGCCTATTACCCCTTTCTTGAACGCAAAAAACCGCCTCCTGAAGATAGGAGGCGGCGAAAGACCAGTTAAATAGAAAGTATAAAAGGTTCGCACACTTCCCTCCGCTGGTATGACCCAGATCAGGTTCAAAGGGTCCGGACTCTTGTCCGTCTCAGCCAATTCGGCTCCCCTAGTGTATTTAGGTATTTTGTTTTCACGACCACTATAACAAATCCTAATTTTTATGTAAAGCCTGGTATCTACTGTCTACAGAGGTTGTGCAGGAAGTAAACCTTGTCTTACGAGTGTTTCGTACTAGATGTTTTAATTATAAGATACCTATTAGCTTGTATGATATTTTAAATGAGCTCTGATTTATAGGAATTGCTCTTCTTATTTTTCCCCCTCCCTAAAACCACACCAGGCTGTTTTTTTATCCTTGATGAATTATAAAATTAAGTGCAACATCTGAACGTGAACACAAAAAAGCCCATGACGCTTTCCTCGTGTAGAATGAAGTCACCACAACACACATTCAGACGGAGGAAATCTCATGAGCTACACCCATCTTA
>NZ_JACSJL010000010.1:0-82301 GCF_018617075.1 Exiguobacterium sp. s123
ATCTAGTCTAATGGTTTGTGTTGATGAATCCTCAGTTTTCAGGGAACAAGCCCTGTAAAGTCTGGTGGCGATAGCGAGACGGCCACACCTGTTCCCATGCCGAACACAGAAGTTAAGCGTCTCAGCGCCGAAAGTAGTTGGGGGATCTCCCCCTGTGAGGATAGGACGTTGCCAGGCAACAACGCAGAGGACGACCGAGCATACGCTCGGTCGTTTTTTTGTTTCTTTGAAACTTTGTCCCTTCTTTTTCGTACTAAGTAAGAGAAAGAGGGGATGTTTATAAATCATGAATCTCCTCAGATTGACTCATTCGATAAACAAAATGAGAGGAGAAACATCATGCAAAATCTTCAGGAGACCCAATTAGATTTACAACAACGTATCGCCGAGCGTGATCGACTTGTGCGTAAGCAAGAGATACTAAACAAACAGTTGAACGAGCATGAGACGGTGCGGAAGACACTACTCAACACATTCACGAAAGAACAACGTGATGTGTATGACCTTGAAGAATTCTCGCTCGTCAACACATGGCGGAAGTTACGAGGCACGTTCGATGAACAACGAACGATCGAAATGGAAGAGGCTGCTCGCGCGGAACTGAAATTACGAGAACACGAGGCGATGATTGACGAATTGACGCTCGAACATCGAGAATTACAAGAACAGCTCGAGGTTTATGAGGGCATCGACGCTGAGTGGGAGACCTTCTTAGAAACAAAAGAATCCCATCTTGCGAAAGATCCAGCTATTCGCCGAGACCTACACCATCTCACGAATCAACAAGCCGAAACGAATGAACTTCTTATCGAGTATCGGGAAGCCATCGTTGCCGGTAAGGCGGCGCGATCAACGATTGCAAAAACACTCAAACATCTAGATAGTGCGAAAGGGTGGTCGACGTATGACACGTTTTTCGGGGGTGGCTTGATTGCCACAGCAATGAAACATGAGGCGCTAGATGCTTCCGAGCAGACAATGCACGAATTACAATCTGCGTTAGAGCGTTTCTCCCGTGAATTAGCGGACGTGCAAGATATTGTTCAGGAGTTGCATGTCGATCGAGGTTCACTCATTCAGTTCGCAGATTATTTTTTGGATGATATTTTTTCAGAATGGACGATGCATGGACGAATCAATGATTCCTTAGATCAAGTGAACGGACTGGATAAGGAAATCAGTCAGCTGATTGCTCGTATGACGAGACAAGTGGAAACGTTAGAACAGAAGCTTGACGAGACTGAAGAAAAAAGAAGACAGCTCATCCTGACACGATGAGCTGTCTGTCATTATATTTATAGTAAGGGTTCTTTTGCTTAGTTCAAGGAGAGTGAAGAGAAAATGAGTAAAACGATGGTATTTCTTATTAGAGGGATGGCAGTCACCGGGGCGCTATTGATTTTATCGATTCCATTTTTCTTTAGTTCTCCCATATCGACCACTCTGATCATTGTCAGTTCGATTTCGTTGATTGCCTTTGTGATGTTTACTGTTTCAGCAATCAGGCTTCGAAAACGGATAGAGGATGAATGACGTGTATTTGTTTTTCTGAAACAACAAAATTACCGAAAGGGGGAGAATCATGGAACAACTGATTGAGGGTATCGTACAAAGCGTGAGACCGGATCAACGAACGCTGATTGCTATCTCCGGACACGGGGCAGCCGGAAAATCGACGTTGGCAGAAAAATTACGGGAACGACTCGGTGATATAAACCTGCTTCACACAGACCCGTATATTACAGATTCACAGTTGCGGAAACAAACGATCCTCACGTATCAACACGATGGAACGACCCATCAGTATAAGATGACGGCGTGTCATCCGGCCGCACATCATCTGCTCTCACTCGAGCGAGATATCCGTATGATTCGGGAAGGGATTGGGTTTTATACGATTGATGTCCCCTATCTAGAGCGGACATGGATTGATCCGGAGAAGCCAATCACGATTATTGAAGGGATGAGTGTCGCATTCCTGGATCTTTCATCTTTTGATCAATCGATTTATCTCTACACAGACGGGGAGACTGAGTTCAAGCGACGTTCGCATCGTGATATTCAGGAACGGGGTATGGAGCTGGACTACTTACACGCTTCACATGTAGAGCGACGTCTGCAATATGAATTGTTCATGCATCCGTATCGCCACCACTTTCAAACTATCGTCAATACGAGTAAGGATGGAATTCAAATTGAAAAAACCGCTCACGAGGAGCGGTGACTGCGTAGCGTATCTTGAATTCCGAGACCGAGCTGTTCTTGTTCGCGCTCGAGTTGTTCCCACGTGAGAGAACGATGACGCAGTTCGACGTCGGTCGCCATCGATTCGAGCGTTCGCTGGGTCTCGATGTTGTCGAGCCAGTAGTAGAGGTCGATCCCGTCTTCATGCAAGCGCCAAAACGATTTGACGACCTCGAACTCATCGGCCCATTCTCCGACCGGCTTGAATCCATACTTTTCAACGAATGGATACGGACGTTCTTCCCCGAGCGGGTCGATCACGTTTCGGACGAACATCGGCTCAAGTCCAGCGTGAGCGGTCGCATCGAGTAATCGTTTCAGTTCAGGCATCGGTTCGATTTCGATGTGTTCGAGCACATCAAACCAAACTCGTTTGATGTCCTTGTCCCATAATGTAGCCTCTATACTATACGGGGCGCCGGCAGAGGAAGGGGCGTACATCGTCAACTCGAATGAAAACGGAACATCTTCCTTCGCTCCGGGTTCTAGTACAAGCGATAGTGGAATTGGGACTTCTTGAATATCAGCTTCTCGATTGAACTCGTTTCCTTCCATGGTGATGTCTTTGAACGTCGTCAAGAAGGTCAGGGTGAGTTCCTGTAATCGAACGACATTCGTTGTCGGGTTGGAGACGTGCAACGTACCCGTCACGGTCTGCTTCGGAATGAGTGCTGCCGGGTCAAACGTGATCTCGGCTTCGATCTCCGAAAAGAACCATTTCTTGAATCGATTTCCCCATTTGGACATGGCGGTCGCGCCCCTTTTCTCTGATAGTCTATGCTGTTATATTTGTTCCCGATTCCATTTTTGAAAAAACATTAAGAAAATGGTTGCTTTTTATAACTGTCTCGCTTATTATAGAGGATGTCGAAACAATTCAAACCATCGCGGGGTGGAGCAGTCTGGTAGCTCGTCGGGCTCATAACCCGAAGGTCGTCGGTTCAAATCCGGCCCCCGCAACCAATTTTTATTTAATTTCATATGTCGTCGCGGGGTGGAGCAGTCTGGTAGCTCGTCGGGCTCATAACCCGAAGGTCGTTGGTTCAAATCCAGCCCCCGCAACCAATTTTTAAATGAGATAGCGAAACGATGGCGTTTCGTGTTTTTTTTTGCTTAAAATGAAGTGTACAATGAGTACGTATGAGAAGTGAAAAAGGAGAACCATTCATGTATACATTGATTACGCATTCTGCGGCGGAGACGCAAGCGGTGGCAGAACGTTTGGCCACACTCGTCGAAGCAGGGACGGTCATCACGTTAAACGGTGACCTCGGTGCCGGCAAGACGACGTTCACACAAGGGTTCGCAAAAGGACTCGGTGTCACGCGGAACGTCAACAGTCCGACCTTCACCATTATGAAACAATACAAAGGGCGATTACCCCTCTATCATATGGATGTCTATCGTCTCGAGGATACGGGAGATGACATCGGACTTGAGGAATATATCAACGGTGATGGTGTCGCCATCGTCGAGTGGTCGAACTTAATCGAGTCCTCCCTCCCGGAAGAACGCTTGGCCATCACGATTGAACGGGTCGGCGACGAAGAACGTAAACTGACACTTGCTCCGACGGGTGAGCGTTACGTTCAAATCGCCAAGGAGGTGCTCGCATGAAACAATTGATGATTGATACCGCGACGACACGTTTGTCAGTCGCGTTAAGTGAGGCTGGAGAGATTCAAGCCGAAGCGACCGTCATGGTCTCAAAAAACCATGCGGTCACACTCATGCCGATGATTGAACAGCTCATGGCAGCGGTCAAATGGACACCGAACATGCTCGAGCGCATCGTTGTCACGACCGGACCCGGGTCGTACACGGGAATTCGGATTGGAGTGACGACGGCGAAGACACTCGCCTATACGCTCAATCTTCCACTCATCGGTGTATCTGCCCTGCAGCTTATGGCAGCGGCTCCGAATACCGATTTGCCGGTCGTTTCATTGATTGACGCTCGCCGTGGCAACGCGTATATCGGATATTATCAGCACAACAAAGCACTAACACATGATCAGCACGCCTCCGTCTCAGATTGGTTGCGACTGAATAGTCAAGGGCGCTTCCTTGTCGTCGGAGACGTGGAACCGTTCCGTGACGTGTTAAGTGAATATGACTATATCGAAGCACCGGCTGCCCATCGATATGGGCGTGCGAGTGATTTGGTCGTCTTCAGCGATGAGACGAGCGATGTCCATTCGTTTGAACCGGAGTATTTGCGACTCGCCGAGGCGGAAGCGAAATGGTTAGAGGGACAAAACAATGGCTGACGTGAAAATTCGTCGGATGACGTGGCTTGATGTCGAGGAAGTGACGAAAGTCGAAGAAGCATCGTTCGCCATTCCGTGGACAAAAGAGGCGTTCATGAATGAGATGCTTCGAAATGAACAGGCTATTTACTTTGTCGCGGTCCATGACAAACGGGTCGTCGGGTTTGTCGGCGTTTGGACAATCGTCGATGAAGGACATATCACAAACATTGCCGTCTTACCTGAGTTTCGTGGACAGGGCATCGGCAATCAATTGTTAGCGGAACTTGTCGCGTTCGCCAAGTCAAAAGGACTCGTCGGATTGACGTTAGAAGTCCGCGTGTCGAACGTTGGCGCGCAAAAACTATATGAACAGTTCGGTTTTATGCAAGCCGGTCGGAGAAGACGCTACTATCAGGATAATAATGAAGACGCCTATATTTATTGGGCGAAGTTAGGAAGTGAGTCAGAATGAACACATCACTGATTCTTTCGATTGAGTCGAGCTGTGACGAGACGTCTGTTGCACTCGTCAAAGACGGAAAGACGTTATTGTCGAACGTCGTCTCTTCTCAAATCGAGAGTCATAAACGATTTGGTGGCGTCGTCCCTGAAGTGGCGTCTCGTCATCATGTGGAACGAATCACGTACGTGATTGACGATGCATTGAGTGAAGCCGGCGTGATGATGGAAGACGTCGATGCAGTCGCGGTCACACAAGGACCGGGTCTCGTCGGTGCCCTTCTCGTTGGGATCAGTGCGGCCAAGGCGTTGGCATTCGCCCATCAAAAACCGCTCATCGGTGTCCACCATATCGCTGGACATATTTACGCGAACGAACTCGTTGAAGAGATGCAGTTCCCGCTTGTCTGTCTCGTCGTTTCAGGGGGACATACAGAACTCGTCTATATGCCAGAACATGGTGTCTTCGAAGTCATCGGGGAGACACGTGACGACGCGGCAGGTGAGGCGTACGATAAGGTTGCGCGCACGCTCAGTCTCCCATATCCGGGAGGTCCTGCGATTGACCGCCTGGCAGCGGTCGGGGAAGACACGTACAACTTCCCACGCGTTCGTCTCGAACCGGGTAGTTTCGATTTCAGTTTCAGTGGTTTGAAGTCATCGGTCATCAACGCCGTACACAATGCGGAACAACGGGGAGAGACGGTCATCCCTGAAAACTTGGCGGCGAGCTTCCAGGCGAGTGTAGTCGAAGTGCTCGTCGAGAAAGCGATTCGTGCCGTGAAAGAAAAAGGGGCGAAGCAATTGCTTGTCGCGGGTGGTGTCGCGGCGAACCGTGGCCTCCGCGCAGCGCTTCAAGAAGCGGCTACAGCTGAAGGGATTCAACTCGTCATTCCACCGCTTGACCTCTGTGGGGACAACGCGGGCATGATTGGGGTGGCAGCACATCACGCGTATGTGCGCGGAAAGCGCGATACACTAGCGATGAACGCGGTTCCTGGGTTATCCTTAGAAGAGAGCATGACAGTCTAGGGGGAAATAGAGACATGACGAAACGCATCATCATCGGAGGACTCATCGTACTACTCGTCGTTGCGACGTTCTTACAAGTACGTGAGATCATCCGCGCTTACAATATCGCATATCAAGAGGAGATTGTTCCAGAAGAGACACGAGTGAAGTCACTCACTGGAGAAGAGTCATTAGAAGGCATCGGTCGCGTGACCGGAGAGAATACGCTCATCAAGTCACTATATGGCTACACAAGTGTCGTCGACCAAGAGCCGGAGCGTGTGATCGTCGTCGATCGTAATCTCGGCGTTCAGCCAAAAGCAAGCGATGCTTACTATGAAATCGAGCGAGGTCGCGAGGCAACGGAAGAAGAAGCGGCGAAGTTTGATGATTTGATCGAGGAACTCGACGGACAGCAACTGTTCGCACAAGTCATCTCGACGCATGAAGCACGCTATGTGACGAATGGCGAAAAGCCGATGACGTTCTATAAAGTGTTCACACGTGACGTCGACACGAACGAGGCTGTCTTCTTTATCGCTGAAGACGGAACGAAACTCGACTTCCATACAATCGGATTCCAACCACTGCGTTATTTCTAACAAAAAGGTTCAGCCACGCGGCTGAACCTTTTTGAGTGCTTCAAGTTGTTGAAGGAATGTATGGGCGAACGCAAGACATGTTTCCTTTTTTTTCGTCCGTATCCGGGTCAAATTCAATCTTGAGCGATTATCAATGTCAGTGCTAACGTTGATTGTACAAACAAAACCACGCCTTCAAACAGAAGACGTGGTTTTGTTATGCTTTTGGTTGTCGATAATTCTCCCGATGCCACGTATTGACGCGGCTCACGATGAACACGAGAAGAGCGAGAATCCACATGAAGAGCGTCTCTTCATAGAAGTGGGCCCACACCGATCCAGGCGCATAGAACGTGTGAACGGTCACATCGACCGGCCAGACGACGACACGGATGAAGAGCGTGCTCATGAGCAGACCACTGAAGAGACTGAGTAGTATCCCTGGCCACGTCTGAATGATGAAGCCGATGACGACCGGTAAAAAGTAAAAGAGAATAGACGGGACAATCGTCGGCTCCCCACGGATGAGTTCAGACACGAACTCGGTCCCGGTCGGCACGATATAGGCCAGTCCTGTGAGGAACGCTTGAATGAACTCGATTCGCATGGCACGGGTACGCATCATGTATGGAGTTCCTCCCATTCCGCATAAAGTGCGGTAATCGATTCTTTCGCCGCGTCCGATTCGGTCGACAACTCCTGTGCACGGGCGAAGTCGTTGAAGACGTCCGGCTCACAAAGCAACTGCTCGATCTCATCAAGACGATTCTCATGTTGCTCAATCGCTTGCTCAATCTCTTCGATGCGCTGTTTGATGCGGCGCTCTTCCCGTTGCTGCTCTTTGTCAGCGCGCTGTTTTTTCACGACGACCTGCTTCGTCTCTTCACGGGCGAGTCGCGCCAGTTCTTCGAGTTCTTCTTTCTTCTCGACGTAGTACGAATAGTCCCCAAGATACTCGTTGATGCCGTTCGGTGTGATCTCTAGCACACGCGTCGCGAGTCGATCGATGAAGTAGCGGTCATGCGAGACGAAGAGAATCGTGCCCGGATAGTCGAGGAGGGCATTCTCCAAAATCATCTTCGAGTCGAGGTCCAAGTGGTTCGTCGGCTCGTCCAAAATGAGGAGGTTCGGTTGCTCCAGCTTCAGCTTGGCCAAGGTGAGTCGTGCCCGTTCGCCACCGGATAGTTCATGGACACGCTTCATGACGTCATCGCCGCTGAAGAGGAACTGTCCGAGAAGACTCCGGACTTCTTGCTCGCGCATGAGCGGCCAGTCGTTCCAAATCTCGTCGATGACACGGTTCGCGTCAGACAAGTTTTGTTGCTCCTGGTCGTAGTAGCCGATTTCGACGCCCGTCCCGTAACGGATCTCACCGGTGAGGGCGGCTTGTTGTTTCGTCAACACTTTGAGGAGGGTCGACTTCCCGACCCCGTTCGGACCGACGAGCGCGACGGACTCACCGCGTTGCAGTTGGAAGCGGAGATTCTGAGCGATCGCTTCCTCGTACCCGATGGCGAGGTCACTCGCGCTCAGCACATCGTTCCCGCTCTGACGTTTGATGGAGAACGAGAGAACGGCGCTACGTTCGTCACCATCCGGCGCATCGAGGCGATCGACTTTCTCAAGACGCTTCCGCACGCTTTGCGCTCGTTTCGTCGTCGTCGCCCGGGCGATGTTTCGCTGGATGAAGTCTTGCATCTTGGCAATTTCTTCTTGCTGCGACTCAAACTGCTTCTTCTCTTGCTCGTAGAGGGCGGCCTTCTGCTCGAGATACTTCGTATAGTTCCCGACGAAGCGGCGACTCCGGTGACGTGACAATTCATAGACGACCGAGACGACGCGATCGAGGAAGTACCGGTCGTGGGAGACGATGAGAACGGCACCTTTATAGCCGTTCAAGTACTTCTCAAGCCAGGCGAGTGTTTCGATGTCCAAATGGTTCGTCGGCTCGTCCAAGATGAGCAGGTCGGGACTTTGAAGGAGCATCTTCGCCAAGGCGAGACGTGTCCGTTGTCCCCCGGAGAGCGTGTCGATGCGACGCTCGAAGTCGTCCGGATAGAAGCGCATCCCGTGAAGGACCGAGCGGATGGTCGCTTCATATTGGTATCCGCCACGTTCTTTGAACGTATGTTGCTCTTCATCATAAGAAGAGAGGAGGCGTTCATATGCAGCGGCGTCATTTAGGATTCGTTCTGAGCCCATGTCAGCCTCCATGCGACGGAGCGTCTTCTCTTGCTCGATCAAGTCCGTGAAGACGGTGAGCATCTCATTCCAGATCGTCTCGTCGGATTCTAACCCTGAGTCTTGGGCGAGATAGCCGATCGTGACGTCTTTTGGCTTCATGATGTCCCCGGAGTCATAGTTGTATTCACCAGCGATGACTTTCAAAAGCGTCGACTTTCCGGCCCCGTTACGACCGACAAGGGCGACGCGTTCGCCTTCCTGGATTTCGAGTTTGACATTTTCTAAAATCGGCTCGACGCCGAAGGATTTGGATAAGTTGTTGACTTGCAGTAGGATCAAGTGAAAAAACCCCTTTCTCTCTATTTAGTATACTGTATTTTTCAGCGATTTTAGGTATATTCGTTGAGTGGTCATGTGAATTCGTTTACAATCAAGGTGTATGAAATTCAGATTCGTTTGTAACGTGTCGTAAAAAGGAGGCTCTTTCCGTTGAGTCAAAACGAACCAAAGATTCCACAAGCGACAGCCAAACGGTTGCCACTATACTACCGATTTATTCAAAGCCTGCATGCTTCAGGGAAACAACGTGTCTCTTCAGCAGAACTGAGTGAGGCGGTCAAGGTCGATTCGGCTACGATTCGCCGTGATTTCTCGTACTTCGGTGCGCTCGGTAAAAAGGGATATGGCTATAATGTGCAGTATCTGTTAGACTTTTTCCGAAAGACACTGAATCAGGACGAGATTACGAATGTCGCCTTGGTTGGGGTCGGTCACCTTGGGACGGCATTCGTCAACTATAACTTCCTTAAAAACAATAACACACATATCGTCGTCGGGTTCGACGCAGACGAGACAAAAGTCGGCACGACGATGTCAGGCGTCCCAATTCATCACGTCGATGAGATGGAACAAATCATGAAGCAAAACAAGATCGACGTCGCTATTTTGACGGTACCTTCTGCTTATGCGCAGTCCGTCGCAGACGACTTGGTGCGTTTCGGCATCAAGGGCATCTTGAACTTCACACCGGCACGACTCACTGTACCGGATACGGTTCGCGTCCATCATATCGATTTGTCGATTGAGCTGCAGTCACTCATTTACTTTATGCAACACTATCCAACCGCTGAGGGGGTCCATCAATAATGGAATTACTAGCATCATCACTCGTCGTCGGGATTCCGGGTGGGGCGAGTCTATTCATCATCGCCATCATCGCGCTTATCATCTTCGGGCCGAAGAAATTGCCGGAGTTTGGTCGCGCGGCCGGACAAACGCTTCGTGAGTTCAAAAATGCAACGAACGGCATGATGAACGAGCACGACGAGAACGACAAGAAAGCTATCGAAAAGAAAGAGCAGTAAGCCATGAATCATCAACCTGATCAAGAGCGGGAACTTACCGATCACTTGACAGAGCTGCGGAGACGACTGATGCTATCTGCATTTGTCGTCTTTGCCTTCTTTTTGATGGCTTTGCCGAGTGTCAAATATGTACTCGCGTACTTGCAAAAAGACCTCGTCGAACGCGGGCTCGAACTGAACGCCTTTGGGGTCGCGGACCCGCTCATGATTTACTTGAACTTGGCGCTCATCATCGGCCTTATCGCGGCGAGCCCATTCCTACTGTATCAAGTGTGGGCGTTTGTCGCACCCGGTCTGCATCCGAATGAGCGGAAAGGCACGCTTGCCTATATCCCGATCATCTTCGGACTGTTCTTGATTGGCCTTGCGTTCGCCTACTACTGGTTGTTCCCGCTCGTCCTCGATATCTCGACGGACCTCGGGCAAGACCTCGGACTCGAACAAATCATCGGGGCCAACAATTACTTCACGTTCTTGTTGCAGCTGACAATTCCGTTCGGTCTATTGTTCCAACTACCGGTCGTCATGATGTTCTTGACCCGAATCGGTGTCGTGACCCCGTACTTCTTATCAAAGATTCGAAAGTACGCATACTTCGCCCTATTCGTGATCGCGGCATTCATCACACCGCCGGATTTGACGTCGCACCTTATGGTGTCGTTACCACTCTTCTTCCTATATGAAATCAGTTTATCGATTTCACGTATCACCTACAAAGGGGTGCTACGCCGGGAAAAAGAGGCGATGGTGCAAGAACAGATGGATTTAATGAAACAGATGAATGAAAAGTGAGCACTGCGTCAAATTAGGACGCGGTGCTTTTTTGAATATTAGGGCTATGCATTTTTGAGAAAACATCTTAAAATTAGAAGGGATTCATCAAAAATGGATGTTTTTTGAAAACTTATGTATACATAAACAGAAATGAGGAAGCAGATGAACAAGTGGTTATGGAGTACGCTCGTCGTACTCATATTGTTGATTGGACCAAAAATGGATGCCTTTGCAGAAGGAGCGGCAAAAGCGGACGTTCTGCCAACGGGAAGTGTTGTATCAAACAGTGAATATGTATGGCGATCGGGCGACCCAGAGACGATTGTGCATATGCGCACAGGAAAAGTGTATACACTTCCCGTCCGCGTGTCGGTTGAACACAATATCGTTGGACTCGGAGACGGTCGCGTCATTTTAGATGCATATGGCGAGGTCATCATTTGGGATCCGATTACCGATGCGATGACGTCATTCCCGAATGATTCGAGTAGTGGTCTCGATTATCTTCATGCTGTGAATCAGGATTTAGAAATGATTCTTTGGAAAGGACATACGACGTATTCTGTCACTTCATTGACGGGTGAGATTCTCGGAACGTTTAATACGGAAAGTATATACGAATCGTACGACCTTCTTGCTGACGGCACGGTCCTAGTCTTCGCAAACGGTGAAATCACGAAACGAGCCATCACGGGAGAAACGCTTGAAACGCTTGGAACATATACGGACAAGGTACGATCTGCCCAATATATCGAAGAAGCGAATCAATTAGTGGTCAAGATGTCCACCGACTCACATCTCCGAATTTTTGATTTGACCACGAAACGTTGGGTTGAAAAAGAGGCGGAATCTGTCACGAATCTCCTGTGGAAAGACGGGATTTACTACTTCACGATGCGGAAAGTGTTTGATACGTATTACGTGAGTTACAATGTTGCCACTGGAGAATGGAAAGAATCATCGGTGGATGATACGTTTGTTAATCTAAGAGGAGATTGGTATGTGCTATCCCATGATGTGACGGCAGGGTATACGCCGGAGTCATTTTGGAAAGCGCCACGACAACTGTTGATCGATGTACCGAAAACAACGACACGATATGAAGTGAACCAATCCTATCAAGTGAACGGAACCGCTAAACTGATTGATGGAACATCCATTCCTGTCAGTGGGACAGAATTGTCGGCAACGTATCGATATTCTGAGAAGAAACCTTTTGTTTGGGAACAAGGTAAGTTGACGATGAACACGAATGGCGGATATTCTTTTGAATTTAGATGGAACGGGTTAGAACGAACAGAAGACTTTGTAGCATCTAACTATGTTCCGCTCACACTCGATCCGCCAACAGGTGTTTTGGGACCCATCACAGGAACAACGGCACCGAACACCCCAGTATTCGTCAGTGTGACGAAAAGCACCTCTCAGTACACCGACTCACTAGATTCATTGGTCAACTATCAGTCGAAAACGGTTCAGTCAGACGAGATGGGACGCTTCACTTGGCAACCGACGCGCTGGTTCGCACCAGGATCGCGTGTGACCGTAAAAATCGGAAGCCCATCAAGTGTATATGCCGATCCAATTGAACTGGTGACGGTAAAAGAAAGTGAAGATACTTTACCGAACGACATCACGCTTGTAACGAACTCTGTAAAATCAGGTGTGACATTACAGACCACTCCACAGGCTACCGTTGACATCGTTGCCCGTAGCGAACGCGGTTATGAAGCCTGGAGTGAGCAAGTAAATGAGGATGGGATGCTCCAAATCAAATCGTTTTCTCACATGTGGTTTGGTGTTGGGACAAAAATATACTATAAGTTACAGGATGCACCTGCCTCACAGTTCCGTCTTGCGGAAGTGAAGGCGACGTATGATGCACCTATCTTCACTTGGACGCGGACACCATTGATGTACGATAAATCGATTGATGTAACGTCTAGCACAAATGAAGCATATGAAGTTTATCGGAATGACATCCTTGTGACAAAGACGAGTTCGATGCCTTATACGTTCGATACGCCATTACGCGAAGGCGATGTGATTCGTGTCAAACGCACGTATCGCGATGCCACTTACGAATTGACGAAGACGGTTCGCGCGTTCGCACCTGTTTTGAGTGTCACGGACGTCATGATGACGAAGACACAGGCGACACTCTCGATTAAAAAGACAAGTGTGGCCCCGGTTCGTATTTACGTAAATGGTGTGGCCGTTTCACCAAAACGGTTATCAACGACACGGTACACCATCCCGGCGAAACCGGGTGACACGATTCGTGTCCGTGCCTCTGTCGGATCAAAATCCCGTGAAGTCACAGTGGAATTGCCGAAGACCTCGCTGTCCACGCTATCCATCAACGACGAAAAGTCGTTATGGGTCGGGTATGTACTACCGAACAGTACGGTGACACTAAAGAGCGGTACGAAGACAATCGCCAGTGGAACGGCAAGCAGTACAGGCCGTGTGACGCTACGATTCAGTCGACAACCGGTTGGAAGTGTTGTGACGTTGACGAGTCAGCAAGGGACGTATCGTCACATTCAGAAAAAGACCGTGACGGTCGGACCGGCTCCGACATTGTCATCGACCATTCCTTCAAGTGCGTCGAAGACATTGCGTGCGACGTCAAACGTGGCTTACGGTACACTCACGCTGATGCGTGGAACGACCGTTCTCGCAGAGAAAGAAGTAAAAACGACTTCGACGATTCTCAGTTTTTCACCGCAACGAAAAGGGACGCAGCTCACGCTTCGTCTCGTGACACCGAAAGGTCGAAGCGTAACGAAGACGTTCACCGTTCGATGAGTACTCGGACCATTCGCATGAGCGGGTGGTCTTTTTACTTTCAACATACCTGTGAGCCCTTCACTCATGTTAATATGGAAAAAAGAGGGATTTGAGGTGTGGGTCATGTGGTGGCAATGGTACGGATTTGAGACAATCATGATGTTGATCTTTGCAGGGATATCCATTGGGACTGGAAGACATCTGTTCCTGTCAAAAACGGATAAGGTTCTCACGATTTCGTTTGTGAGTATGGTCATTGGTTTTTGTATGATGCTCGTCGGAGTGGGATACATAAGAGGATTTGATGGAATGGGTTGGTTCGTATACGGTTTGCTCCTATACGGTGGAAGTCTCCTTGTCTACTTGACGTTCACTATTTTTCGTTTGAAACGGGAGGAGTAAAGAGAATGAGTGATTTGACCTTTTTGGTGTTGTTGTTTCTTGGATTGACACTAGGAGTGGTGCTATCCATCTATCACGTGATGCGGCAGAAAAGAAGACGGTCCGTGTTACTCCTGATCGGTACATTACTGGTTGTAAGTGGCTATGTACTTGTGATTGGCAATCTGGCATTTGGATACGGATGGGGAGCATTGTGGTGGGCGGTCGTCGGGCTCGCTATGAACGTCTTCGGTTTGATTGTGCATCTATTTGTAATAAGCTATCATCTATTGAAAAAGCGGCGAGTCCGGTCATGAGAGTGAGCGGATTTTTTTCTGTTCAAACTTTAGACACTTTTACGTGAAATATTGAGCAAATTCATTGAATCTTATATTGTGAAATAGTACACTAAGGTCAAGAAGTAAATGTGATGTTTATCACAATATAAAACGAAACGTATTGTTTAACATAAAAGGAGAGACGACTCATATGAAAATCGCAGTTATCGGATGTACACACGCAGGAACAGCAGCAGTCAAAGGATTACTCGCCAAGCACGACAATCTCGATATCACCGTTTACGAGCGGAACGATAACGTTAGCTTCCTCTCGTGTGGGATTGCGCTCCACGTTGGTGGTGTCGTCCAACGTGCGGAAGAGTTATTCTACTCGTCACCACGTGAACTTGAAGAACTCGGTGCGACGATGCGCATGAAACATGACGTCTTGTCGATCGACTCCGAAGCGAAGACGGTCCACGCTAAAAATCTTGAGACCGGTGAAGACGTGCATGACACGTATGACCGCTTGATTGTCACGACGGGTTCATGGCCGATCGTCCCAACGCTTCCGGGGATCGAAATGAATGGAATCGAGCTCTGTAAAAACTACGCGCATGCCCAACGCATCATCGAACGGGCGACAGATGCGACGAAGATTGCCGTCATCGGGGCGGGTTATATCGGAGTCGAACTCGTCGAGGCGTTCGAAGCATACGGAAAACATGTCACATTTATCGATAGTGCAGACCGCATCTTAAACAAATATCTCGATAAATCGTTCACAGATCCACTAGAAGCAGACATGACCAGTCGCGGGATCGATCTTGAACTCGGTCAGACGGTCGAAGCGTTCCGTGGAACAGAAGGGAACGTCACACACGTCGTGACGGACAAAGGTGAATTCGAAGCGGATCTCGTCATTCTCTGTGTCGGATTCCGTCCGAACACAGGACTCTTAGAAGGACAGGTCGATATGCTCGGGAACGGTGCCATCATCGTCGATGAATATATGCGTACGAGCAACCCAGATATCTTTGCAGCAGGGGACAGCTGTGCCGTCTACTATAACCCGGCGCGTACACACGCCTATATCCCACTGGCGACGAACGCTGTCCGCATGGGAACGCTCGTCGCGGAGAACATGATGCAACCACGCGTCCGCTACCAAGGGACACAAGGAACGTCGGGACTTCGACTCTATGACTGGAATATCGCGTCATCTGGTCTGACGGAAGAAGCGGCAGCGCTCTTTGGACTAGAAGTGGAGAGTGTCGTCATCGAGGACGCGTATCGTCCGGAGTTCATGCCGACCGCAGAGAAAGTCGAATTCAAACTCGTCTATGAAAAAGGGACACATCGTATTGTCGGTGGACAAGTGTTATCGAAAGCGGATTTGACGCAAGCGGTCAACACACTCTCGCTCGCCATCCAAAACGAGATGACGATCGAAGAGCTCGCCTATGTCGACTTCTTCTTCCAACCGCACTACAACAAGCCATGGCACTTCCTGAACAGCGGGGCGCTTGAAGCGATGAAAGACAAAGTGAATGCCTAACAAAAAACGCGGAAGCTCATGGCTTCTGCGTTTTTTGTTAGAGATAGTGTGGTTCATCTTTCATCAAGTTGGCAAGAAGGATATAGATGAGAAAGTTAGCCGGCAAAAAGACGAATAAGAGCCGAATGCCGAGTGAAGAGATGTTCACGTATTCAGCGATCCCGCCGCATACACCGGCAATTGAGCGGTCCGTCGCCGACTTTCGAAGTGTTCGTTGCATAGAAAAAGCTCCTTATGAGTTGATATGTAAATTTTACCATATGAGTGTATGAAAAAGCGCACCAATTCAATTGGCGCGCTTTTGATTTATTTTAGAATGTCGACGAGTTCATCGAGCACTTGGTTGGCAGACAAGACGCCACCCGACGTGTTCCAAATGTCATCACTGACTTCTGTCACTTCCCCTGCTTTGACAGCATCGAGGTCTTTCCACAACTGGTTCGATTGCCATTCTTCGGCTGTCTTCGACCCGTCGGCCCCACCATATGTGAAGTAGACGATGTGGTCGCCCGCCATCTCTGGGATTCGTTCCATCGCGACTTGTTCAGCGAATTCTGCTTTATCTTGTGACGCTGGACGTTTGATGCCGACATCATTAAGGATGACGCCGGAGAAGCTGTCATTGAAGTAGATGCGTGACTCGCCAGGAAGGAAGCGGACGACCGAGAGTTCTTTATTCACGGCGTCCCCGAGTTCTGCTTTCGTATCTTCGACGTGCTGTTCGTAGTCGGCCAACCCTTGATTGCCTTCCTCTTCTAGGTTGAGTGCGTTCGCATAAAGGGTGAAGTTCTCTTGCCAATCACCTTTGAGCGTCTCTGACATGACCGTCGGTGCGATGGCGTTTAACTTGTCATAGATGTTCTCTTGACGAAGTTTCGTTCCGATGATGAGATCGGGTTCCAATTTTGCGATGGCCTCTAGATTGACTTCGCTTTCTGTCCCGACTTCCGTGACGTCTGTCATCTCGGACTCAATGTGCGGGTACCACGGGTCGCCGTTCCATGATTTGACGGCTCCGACTGGTTTGACGCCGAGGGCGAGAAGGGCTTCTGTCCCTTCGTTCGTCAAGACGACGACGCGTTCTGGGTTTTCAGGTACGTCCGCCGTTCCCATCGCGTGCTCAATCGAGCGAGTCGCAGTTTCTGAACTTGTATTGTTCTCTGTATCGTCAGACCCGCCGCAAGCAGCGAGGACGACGGTTAAGCAAAGCGTAAGTAACGCGAGCATCCATTTTTTCATTACAATTCTCCTCTATGTAGGTGATTTTCCTTCCTGACTATAAGTGATAATGATTCTCACTGTCAACCCCTTTTTCTGGAACGCAATATTTGCTATGGTAGGAAAGGAAAGAAGTGAGGACATGAAAAAACCTTGGATCAAATTACTTTTCTTGATCATCTGTTTACCTATCTTAAGTTATATCTCCTTGCGCGTCGGTGTGATTGCGGTCAGCCATCAAGATGTGATGACGTTCCAAGCGAACGGGTCATCTCAAGCGATGATTGCGTTAGCCGACAATCGCATCCCACGGACGATCGTCGCGCTACTCGTCGGTAGTGTCCTAGGTCTCGCCGGGCTCATTTTTCAACTCGTGACCCGTAACCCGCTCGCATCTCCTGATATTTTGGCGGTGAATGCCGGAGCGAGTCTGGCCATCGTGCTCGTAACGCTTTTTGGGTTCAGTAGTATCGCCTCGTTCACGACAGCCTCGCTCATGGGAGCGTTTATTGCCGGTGTGATTGTCTATCTACTGAGTGCGAACGGAGGGAACGTCATGTATATGACGCTTGCCGGGGCGTCGCTTGCCGCTCTATTCAGTTCGTTCACCCAGTCGATCATCGCGTATGAGGAAGGCGCGCTTGATGAGGTACTGTTCTGGCTAACCGGATCGGTCGCCGGACGATCGCTCACGCTCGTCGAGACGTTGTTGCCATGGATGGTGGGGTCGGTCATTCTCGTTCTCTTGCTCAGTAAAGAGTTAGAGACGTTATCGCTCGGAGACCAGGTCGCTCGTTCACTCGGACAAAATGTCGGCATCATCAAGTTCGTCGCCGTGACGCTCGCCGTCGTGCTCTCCGCATTCGGGGTGGCACTTGCCGGACCAATCGCATTTGTTGGTCTGCTCGCTCCCCATTTGGCGAAATATCTGTTCGGGACGGCCTTTTTCGCTCGTCTCGCCGGAAGTGTCCTCATCGGTAGCGTCCTGTTGCTTGCGGCGGATATTCTGGGACGTATCATCCTGTTCCCACGCGAAGTGACCGTTGGGGTCGTACTCGCCGTCATCGGTGGGGCATTCTTCATCTATCTCGTCAGTGTCAGACAAGGAGTCTTTAAATCATGAAAACATATCGCTTTCGAAAAGGTCCTGTCTCGTTCACGCTCCGGAAGCGTGAAATCGAGTTGGCGCTTCTACTCGTCGTCGGATTGCTCGTGTCGATTTATTTCGGGCTCGCCATCGGTGACACATTCCTTAGTCCCGCCTCACTCGCTGCCCTGTTCATCGGAGCAGGGGATGCATTCGAGCAGCTCGTCGTCTTCGAGTTTCGGATGCCACGTGTGTTGATGGCAATCACTGCCGGCGCAAGTCTCGCCGTCAGCGGTCACTTGTTACAACTGACAATCAAAAACGAACTGGCATCCCCGGAGATTTTCGGGATTGTCGGAGGTGCAGGGGTTGCGACGGCTACGTTCTTCACCGTTTTCTCGGATGAGCGAACGAATCAGCTGTCAGTGCCGCTCGCCTATATCCCAATCGCTTCGTTCCTTGGGGCGCTTGTTGTCGGAATGTTCCTCTTCTATTTGTTGAAACGTGGAGTCCCACCTGTCCGGCTAGCACTTGTTGGGATCGGAATCAGCATCTTCTCGCAAGGGATCGTTCAGTTCATGATGCTCGCCTCGAACGTCTACCGAAAGAACGATATCCAACAATGGCTCACCGGTACCGTCTACGCCGCGACGTGGAATCAATTGAAGATCATGATTCCGTTCGTCCTTCTCTTTTTGCTGGCAGCCTTCTTGATTGAACGTCATGTTCGTCCGCTCCATATCAGTGAAGCGACAGCGACGAGCATCGGCGTACCGGTACGCGGGATTCAGCGTGGGACGTTGTTGCTTTCCTGTTTACTCGCCGGCATTGGTGTCGCCTTTGTCGGTGCAATCGGGTTTGTCGGGTTGATGGCACCTCATATCGCTCGACAAGGGTTGAAGCTCCCTTACATCTGGGCGACGCTACTCGTCGGGGCGACGATTGTCGTGTTGGCGGACGTACTTGCTCGGACGATTTTTTATCCGTATGAACTACGGACCGGCGTGATGACAGCCGTCATCGGAGCACCGTATTTCTTCTACTTACTTCGACGGATGATGAAAGGAAGCATGAGATGAACACATTTGATTTGAACCACGTAACCATCGGATATGAACAGAAGACGGTGCTCGATCAATTATCATTCTCCATCCCACATGGGAAAATCACCGTCCTTCTCGGCGCGAACGGCTGCGGGAAGTCGACGCTCCTCTCGACGCTTGCGAGACAGCGAGATGCACTAGGCGGGGAAATCGCATTTCGGAACAAACCGCTCGATTCGTATCGGGCGAAAGAGGCGGCTCGACTCATGGCATTCATGCCACAAGTGAACGTGGCACCGGATGGTTTGACCGTCGAACAACTCGTCCGATTCGGGCGTTATCCGTACCAGACGTTCTTCAAACGATATTCGGAAGACGATGAACGGGCCGTCGAGCGGGCACTCGCCTTCACCGATACGGTATCGCTCCGTGACACGCTCGTCAGCAACCTTTCCGGAGGACAAAAGCAACGAGTGTGGATCGCGTTGGCACTCGCCCAAGAGTCGGAGACGATTTTGCTCGATGAACCGACGACATATTTGGACATGTCGCACCAAATCGAGATTTTAGATTTGATGTATCGATTGAATCGATTGGAAGGAAAGACGATCATCATGGTACTTCACGACCTTCACTTGGCCTGTCGCTATGCAGATCATGTCATCGCATTAGCTGGCGGTAACGTGTATCGCGAAGGCAGTCCGAACGATGTCGTCGATGAGACGTTCATGAAAGACGTATTCGGTCTCAAAGTCGTGGTGACCGAGGATCCGCTATACGGGACACCGCTCTGTGTACCGTATTCACACTATGAGTTGAATGAAAAAAGACCGACCTGAACCTAGTCTGCGGACTAGGTTTTTTTACGGAAAAGCAGGGAAAAAGAGTAGGATAAGTGCGCGTCATGTTTTCTACCTAAAAGGAGGAATTTTTCATAGCTAAAAAGGAAAAACAACCGTATCACATCGTCACGTTCACGTTCCCATAAGAATCGATTTTAGACGGGCTTGCAGCAGAGTTCGGAGGAACGGTCACGCGGACAGACGAGGAGCTGTGAATCATGAAACTCGGAATTTTAGGTGCCAGGAAAGTCGGACGCACGCTCGGGGAGCAGTTCGAACGAGCAGGCTATGAGGTGCTGTACGGGACACGGACGGAGCGAGAAGGGACATTGACGCTACAAGAGGTCGCCTCGACGAGCGACCGGACGGGGTGTCGGGTGCGGAATATTTGCAGCGACTCATTCCGGATACGAAAGTTGTGAAGGCGTTCAATCAGACAGGGGTCGAGAATTTAGGCAATCCGAATGGGTCCGTCATGTTCGTCGCAGGTGAAGATGAGGAAGCGGTGCGGCTTGTTGTCGAGCTTTCGAACAAGATCGGCTTCGATACGCATCCGCTCCACGGGCTGAAACTTGCTCGTGAGCTCGAAGGGTTGGCGTGGCTGTGGATTCATCATGCGGTGAAAGAGAGAAAATCACGGGACTTCGCCTTCTACTTAACAGAACGTTGAAAGACGATCGGGGCGAAATGCCTCGATCGTCTTTTTTGATTAGAATCCTGTATAGCGATCAGAACGTGTTTGAAGCAGCTTAATCGTCTCGCGCTCAATCTGCTCAACTTCACGTTGTTGCCAACCTGGCATGAGGAACGCATCAACGAGTGCCCAAATGCCTGTGATGAATGCACCGAGACCGAGCGTCAAGACGACGAGTAGGACCATGGCGATTCCTGAACCGATTTTTTTGAAATAGAAACGATGCGCGCCAAATGCACCGAGGAAAAACCAAAGCAAGTAGGCGACGAGCAAGCTACGTTTTCGTTTTTCGACTTCGCTGTTCACGAGTAACATTTCTTCTGTCGTCAAATCCATACGCGAATCATACATAGGGCTCCAACTCCTTATCCATAATTGTTATAATGAGTTCGCACTCAAGTATATCGGAAAATGGATTTGTTTCCATGATTTCCTAAAAAGAAAAGAGGTTCTTTATGCTTTTTCCGATTTTGACGTTCATCGTCGCCTTCGTACACGTCGTTGGTGGGGCGATTGCCCTTTATCAATATCCACAATATAAGCGCATGGCCATCAGTGCCATCGTGCTCGGGTTCGTCTACGGTGGGTTGACCGTAGCTGTGATTGGATTATGAAGTGGGGGTCAAACGAATCACTTCGTTCGCGTCTTCAAATGCAGAGCGGCTATCAGTTGGGGACATACTTATTTTTAGGTCTCATCATTTTTGATTTACTCTTAGGCGACGTGCCAAAAACCTCGTTTGCGATGTATGCAGTTTTCTTTTACTTTTGGCAACGGGAGCGTGTAGAAAAAGAAGAGAAGAGGTTAGCCGAGAAGATGAAGCGGAAGTCGGATGAGTGGACCATCACACTTGTCGTCTTGCTTTGTTTAGTAGGCTATGTGCTCTCCCTTGGCCTACAATATCCATCCGTTTCGTTGCTCGAACTGAGCATTTACGGCTTCTCGACAATCTTCTGCATCCGGGCGTTGACCTTGATCTATGCGATGCACCAACAACAGCTTGACTAAAACCCATCCTTCCACTGAGAAAGGATGGGTTTGATTTAGGACGCGGCTCGTCGCAGGACGAGCTTTTCTTTTACATAGATGCCGCTATAGACGAGGAAACAGCCGAAGCTGACCAACAGTCCGATGTAGACGCTCATCATGAACGGGGTGAGAAGCGACCCAATCAAAATCGTCGAACGTGATAAGAAGTCGGCACCGGCGAACGAGGTCCCGGCAAACGCAGAGTACGCACCACGGCAGTCTTCTGGCATCATGTTCGCCTTCTCCGTGTTCAATACCGGCGAGTACAACAATTCGCCGAATGTTGCGATGAGCATGAAACCGAGAAGGAGCATCATCGAGTTCGCGCTTGTGATGACGGCGTACCCGATCGTGTACAACGCGAGTCCGCCGAGTAGCGTATGCTTGTTTGAGAAACGTGAGGCGAGACGTTGAATGAAGAATGTCAACGCGACGACGATGAGCGTGTTCTCGATTTGAATGAGACTCATCATCCGCACCCCGTTGATTGTCCATGATTCAATCGAGAGCGGTTCGAATGAATCGGCGAGCCGGACCGCGACATAACTGCCCATTGAGAACTCAGCAGCGAGGATACACATCGAGCCGAAGACGACTTTGACGAACGGACGGTCACGCCAGGCGATTTGATAACTTTGGAACACGTCGACGAAGACGAGCTTGAGCTTTTGTGAGGTCCACGTCCGTTTCGTGTCCTCGAGGAAGATGGCGTACGCGATCGGCAACATGCTCGACGTGAACGTCAAAATCCAAAATAGTAACAATTGATTGCTGACATAGAGCCAGCCCCCGAGTGCCGTCCCAATCGTGATGGATAAGTTGATCAACCAGTAATCGAGCGCGTACACGGCTTTTCGGTTCTCAGGCGTTGTCGCATCGATGATGATGGCGCTCATCGCAGGCCGCCCGAGGTTGTTCGTGACCGTGAAAATCGTATAGGCGATCATGAAAATAATCATCTGGTCGAACTGAAGACTGAGCGTCATGACGAGAAACATCGAGGCTGTGAGACTTGCCGTCAACACGAGAAGTCGCTTTCTTGAAAACTTATCGGCGAGATAGCCCCCGATTAACCCGATCACGTATCCGAGACAGACAAGCGAGATCAAGAAGACGCCCGCGATCCATTCATTGAACGCTTTGACAAAGAGAAGTGCCATGAACGGCATGATGGCGAATGAGACCGAACGATTAAAAAATGATGTTACGAGTCGAACTTTTATTGGTTTAGGTATATCTTTCCATTTCATCTTGTCACCTTCCACTCTGTAACTGTATGATAAACAAGACAACGGATTTGAAAAATGGACGACATGGAGAAATGATGTCCACTTTTAAGGGGGATGTGACGTGGATGCGTATTTATTTCGATTGTGGAAAGAGTGTCGGGACGGAGCGTACACGATTTCCGATATGGCGGAAGCCATTCATTTAAGCCCGAAACAGACGAAGCGTCATTTGGCACGGTGGCAAGAAGAAGGGTGGCTCACGTATACGAGCGGACGCGGACGGGGGAATTTGACGCGTCTCGAATGGTTGCGTCACGTCGAGCGTGATTTAGCTAAACAGTTGCTCGAACGCATGGAGAAAGAGTCAGTCGAGGCAGTGACGAATCAACTGGAGTGGGACTGGTCGCCTGCGCAGGCAGGTCGGTTCATGCGCCAGCTCGAGAAGAAGTTCGGTTACGTCCAGACGTCGAGCGATGCGCTCATCATCCCGCGCCGTCGCCACTTTTTGACGACACATCCGCTCGAGGCGGCTGACATCCACAGTGCCCACCTCGTCCAGAACGTCTTCAATCGTCTGTTCATGATTGACGCGTCTGGTGAGGTCACAGGGGAGCTTGCGCATCACTATGAATGGCAGGGAAGTACGCTCGTATTGTTTCTTCGGAAAGGGGTCCGATTCCATGACGGGTCGCTCATGACGAGTAAAGATGTGACGAAAAGTTTACGCACACTCGTTCAGTCGGATGCGTATCGGTATATGTATCGGCACGTCCGGCATATCGCATCGAACGGCACGTATCGCGTCGACGTCACGCTCGACCGGCGTCGGAATTCGTACATCCCGAAACTGTCGATGATTCATACGAGTATCGCTAAAGGAAGTATCGGGACGGGGCCGTTTCAATTGGATCGCCACGACAAGGAGAAGACGGTCCTCCTCGCCTTCGAGAATTATTTTGGGGTGCGGGCGCTCCTCGACCGGGTCGAGTTCATCAAAGTGCCGGACGGATACGATCCGACGTATCGCATCTCATCAAGAGATTCCAAAGAAACCGGACACATCTCGACACCGTCCGGGTTCGGGCTTGTCATCTTGAACAGTCATCCGAATAGTGTGTTCGCGAATGAAGAGGCGCGGCATTATATGCATCGCTTGATTGCGGAGATTCGACCGGAGATTGGGACGTTGAATGAGCGAAGAACACCGAACGACCGAGGGTTTCTCGGTTCGATGAGCGAGACGTATCGCATTCCAAAAGGAACACCTGTCTCGTTCGACCGACCGATTCGCATCAAACAGACGGACTTCACGAACGATACGACCGACTGGATTGCCGAGATGTTGACACGTCATGGGATTGCCTATGAGTTCGTGCCCATCAGCTTCAAAGATTCGATTCATGACAAGACGTATTATGAATACGTCGATTTGGTCGTTCACGGGGAAGTGTTCGAGCGGAACATCACGCTCGGGTTTGAACAGTTCATGACGAACGAGTACTCGCCTCCTCATAAAGTGTTCCCTTATATAGAGGGGATGACCGAGCGAGTTGGGCAATATGATGACCTGCCGTTTGAGGACTGGTTGCCGCTGCATCGAGAGATCGAGCGCGAGTTAAAAGAGAAGTCGTACTTTATCCCGCTCTATAACGAGGAGCGGACCATTCCGTTCCCGGTCGAGCTGAAGGACGTCTGTATCGACTTGTTCGGTTATTTTGATTTTGCGAAACTATGGATTCCATCATAAGGAGGGATATTTTGCGTAAGAAGTTACTCATTGGGTTTATGATTTTTTTTGTAGGACTGTTTTTGTTTGCGCTATGGGATGGTGTGTTTCTTAGTATGACAATTGTGGGTCTAGGATTCACCATCTATGGTTATCGACACGAAGAGATTGAGAAGCTTGAGGAAAAGGTGAGCAAAAGAATCATGAGACAAGTCGATGCGACACTCATGAACATCACGATTTACGGTTTGCTGGTCATTGGCGTGGTCATCAATTTCTTCTTGGATGAACCACAGATTCTACTGATTGATGCCATTTATGTATTATTAGGTGTGGTGTTCGGTTTGCGTGGACTGCTCATTCGGAGTGTCTATCAAGAAGAAATACAGGATCAATCGAAAGTTACAGCCATAAGAAAAACCCCGAGCTCGTAAGGCTCGGGGTTTCGTTATGCGGATTTGTCCGTGCCTTCTTTTTTGACTTTTCGGGCGAGTGCCAAGATTTGATACACTTTGAAAAAGTCGTAAGCGGCGACGGCGATGATAAAGTACGTCCAGAAGCTGAAGCCGTACTCTTGTACCGAGAAGTACGCGAGGACGGTGAACAACACACCGAACGATAGACTGAAGAGCATCATCACTTTTAATTGTCGCGGCATAACTGCCACCTCATTTCTACATTAAAAATAGTACGAGCATCACGAGCGCGTTGTTAAACGCGTGGATGGCGATTGGAACAATCAATCGTCTTGTCTTCGCATATGCGTAAGAGAATGCGAAACTCATCGCGATATACACGAGGAACCGATTGTCTTGGTGGATGAGTGCGAATAAGATCGAACTGACCCCAAAGGCAATCCAGAAACCGAAGCGCGCGTTCAAGTTCCCGAACAAGATATGACGGAAAAGAATCTCTTCGATGATCGGTCCAAGCAAGACGACCGGCAAAATCATGAGTGGAATGACTTCCACCATATCAGCGATGTTTTGTGTGTTCATCGACTCGACGAGTTCGCCCGAGATGGCCGTCTCAATCAAGTTCGCCACGATGACGAGCCCGTATTGCATCAAAATCCCGAGCCCGATCCATTTGACCGTGTCGTTCAAGTTCGACTGGATGCCTTGGGCTTTGTATTGTTTCAAGTCCGGCCAGATGAGCAAGATTGACAGAACAATCGTCACACCGAACCCGATGGCGAGCCAGAGCCCGACGAACGTTTCCGTCAACCATTCCGGTCTTAACGCTTTAATCACGAGCGGGAACAGTTGGACGAACGCATATAGTAAAATCGGGGTGAGGTGCCGGAGACGAATGTTAGGCGCCATCGAAAAACGGGTATTTATCGATTGGTTTGAGTTTAGTGTAGCCAATTCAACACGTCCTTAATCATAAGAATGAACCTACCTTTTTCTCATTGTAACAAATAAGTTCTCTTGACCGCGAGTAAGAGCATTTTTTAATGTATCCCCCTTGATTTTTTTATCGACACATACTACACTAATCAGTGTTAGCACTCCTTTTAACTGAGTGCTAAAACCTTACGATACACATTACATCATTCATATTCGGAGGAGGGTTTTTCCATGTTAAAACCACTAGGCGATCGTGTCATCATCGAAGTCGTGGAGAAAGAAGAAAAGACGATCGGGGGCATCGTGCTTCCTGATACGGCGAAAGAAAAGCCGCAGCAAGGGAAAGTCGTCGCAGTCGGTACAGGCCGCGTGACGGACGAAGGCAAGCGCATCGATCTCGACGTGAAAGAAAATGATTTGGTCATCTACTCGAAGTACGCAGGTACCGAAGTGAAGCATGATGGAAAAGAGTACTTAATCGTTCGCGAGAGCGATATTCTCGCAATCGTAGGCTAAGCACCATTATTCAAAAACTTTTTTAGGGGGAAATGAACGATGGCAAAAGATATTAAATTCTCAGAAGATGCACGTCACGCGATGCTTCGCGGCGTCGACGCACTCGCTGACGCAGTCAAAGTAACGATTGGACCAAAAGGACGCAACGTTGTCCTCGAGAAGAAATTCGGTTCACCACTCATCACAAACGATGGTGTGACAATCGCGAAAGAAATCGAACTCGAAGACCGCTTCGAAAACATGGGCGCGAAACTCGTTGCGGAAGTCGCGTCGAAGACGAACGAAGTCGCAGGGGACGGTACGACAACAGCGACAGTCCTCGCACAAGCGATGATTCGTGAAGGACTCAAGAACGTCACGGCGGGCGCGAACCCGATGATCCTTCGTAAAGGAATCGACAAAGCGGTCACACGTGCGCTTGAAGAGTTGAAAGCCATCTCGAAACCAATCGAGTCAAAAGAAGCGATCGCACAAGTTGCGGCCATCTCGGCAGCGGACGAAGAAGTTGGCGAATTGATCGCAGAAGCGATGGAGCGCGTCGGTAACGATGG
The DNA here is from genome assembly GCF_018617075.1 of Exiguobacterium sp. s123. Lineage (GTDB taxonomy): Bacteria > Bacillota > Bacilli > Exiguobacteriales > Exiguobacteriaceae > Exiguobacterium > Exiguobacterium profundum. The sequence goes on from NZ_JACSJL010000010.1 coordinate 27,168, forward strand.
TGTCATCACAATCGAAGAATCACGCGGCTTCACGACTGAGCTCGACGTTGTCGAAGGGATGCAGTTCGACCGTGGATACTTGTCACCATACATGATCTCAGACTCTGACAAGATGGAAGCGTCACTCGACAATCCGTACATCTTGATCACAGACAAGAAGATCTCAAACATTCAAGAAATCATCCCTGTGCTCGAGCAAGTCGTGCAACAAGGGAAACCGATCTTGATCGTCGCAGAAGACATCGAAGGCGATGCACTCGCGACACTCGTCTTGAACAAACTCCGTGGTACGTTCAATGCAGTAGCCGTCAAAGCACCAGGATTCGGTGACCGTCGTAAAGCGATGCTCGAAGACCTCGCGACACTCACAGGTGGTCAAGTCATCACAGAAGACCTCGGTCTCGACCTCAAATCAGCATCACTCGATATGCTCGGTCGCGCATCGAAAGTCGTCGTCACAAAAGACACAACGACTGTCGTCGAAGGTGCAGGGAACGAAGACGCGATTAAAGCACGCGTTCAAACGATCCGTAACCAAATCGAAGAGACAACGTCTGACTTCGACCGTGAAAAACTCCAAGAGCGTCTCGCGAAACTCGCAGGTGGCGTAGCCGTCGTCAAAGTCGGTGCAGCTACAGAGACAGAACTCAAAGAGCGTAAACTCCGCATCGAAGACGCACTCAACGCGACACGCGCGGCCGTTGAAGAAGGAATCGTGGCGGGTGGTGGTACATCACTCATCAACGTCATCCCAGCCGTTCGTGCGTTGCTTGCAGAAGTGACAGCGGATGAAGCAACTGGCGTCAAACTTGTCCTTCGTGCACTCGAAGCACCGGTCCGTCAAATCGCGGAAAACGCTGGTGAAGAAGGTTCGGTCATCGTCGAGAAACTCAAGAACGAATCAGTCGGTGTCGGCTACAACGCGGCAACTGGCGAATATGTTGACATGATCGCACATGGTATCGTCGATCCGGCGAAAGTGACGCGTTCAGCACTCCAAAACGCGGCATCTGTCTCAGCGATGTTCCTCACAACAGAGGCCGTCATCGCAGACAAGCCAGAAAAAGACGCTCCTGCAATGCCTGACATGGGCGGCATGGGTGGAATGGGCGGTATGATGTAAGTCATATGCCTTCACAGGAACCATTCATCAGCGAAAGCTGGTGGGTGGTTTTTTTGTTGTCAGTGATGCTTCAAAATGATTAAAGTCAGTTCACTATTTGTCTTCTCTACCAATTGTATTCTTAAAGAGATACAGATGTTATATAATGGAATAAATCAATCTGAAAAGTAATATAATGTATTTTAATAATCCGTTTTAATTAGGGAGGGATTGATTTTGCAGGAAGCGATATATGAGGGAAAGAACGTAACTTTATCAGTTTTATTAAATGAAAAGCGAGAAATTCGTGAACTGAAAAAAGTTCGGCTAAAGGGGCGTTTAGCTGCCCATATTGTAATGAAATGCTTATCATAAGGGCCGGGAGTGATCGGGTTCACCACTTCTCTCACAAGCAATCAAAATCTTGAGAACTTTCTATTGTCGCTACTGAAAGTGACAAATATCAAGAGCAGATTAAACGAGAGTCAAAACAGCATTCGGTTATAAAAAACTTTATTCATGATGAACTGAAAGCTCAACAAAAAATAAATAAGGAACTCGAAGTTGAATACGGTTTTGTAGCAAAAGCGACTGAAAAGTGGCGTTATTATCCTGATATTATCGTAAAAAATGTAGATAAAGAAATTGCGATTACGGTGCTTACCAATGTAACACAAAATCGAGATGAAAAATTGGCTAAGCAAATTATTAAACGGAATACATACTTCAAAGAAAAGGGACTTATACCCATTTGGTTCATTGAAAATACAGAACAGTCGATTGATTTAGGTCGTCATGTGATCCACTTTTGGGAAGCTGAGTTAAATCTGGCGATGAAAACTCCTGAAGATTTAATGTGGGAAACATTATTGAATGAAACAGCGTGTGATCAATCCTTATTCGAACTATTTGATTATCATCACCAAAATACTCCGAATTTTTATAAGGTTCGAAGCCTTTACTATATCCAATCTAAAGAAGATAGTATCCAATTCTCTGTTCGACGCTTTATTGAAGATGAGCAAAAAAGTCCATTCCGAGCATTTGCGTTAAACGGAGGATATGAAATCAGTCTATCTACTGCCTTGTTGACTACTCAAACATTACAACTAAGCGATCCTAAAATCGAAATGCAGCTAAGAGATTCCTTTCTACAAGAATTGAAGCAGAAGAAAAATGAATATATAGCGAAACAAAAAGAAATCGAAGACGCAAATAGAACTGAATTACTAAACAAGCGTTACGATTCATCAAAACGCCAAGTAAGCTCGAAGAATTTGCTATTAAAATCTCATTTTCGAACGGCAATTTTAGAATATATCAAAACTTGCAGTTCAAGATTGATGAATGCTGACGATGTAGCAGAATATCTAATGCTCAATGGTGCTTCAAATGAGTGTTACAATACAGGACGCTACAAAATTTACTCAGACGTCTGTGCTTGTCTCGATCAATTAGCCGAAGAGAATATAATTGAACTTTCGTCAACTGGTGGGCAACGAGATAGAACTTATGCTGTAAAAACTATATAAAATCATTAAAATGCTTAGAAAGAGCAAAGAATCGAGTAGAATCCAGAATGGCACTTTTGATAACAGATTGTATGCGTTTGAAGTTATTAAATGAAAATTCAAATCACCTATACATTTCAATGTTGAGATGTAGAGGTGACTTATCGTGCAAAAGATTACTGGGCTTGTCTTCCTTCGAACAGGCGTTGTAGGAAAAAGTTTTTCTGCTCTGAGCGAAGACCTTCAAGATACTCCAAGTAGTCAATTTTTTGGATTGAACCAACGGAACGCTTTTTTGTTCCTGGCATTTCACTGATGATTTCCATTACGTCGACCGTAGTTGAACCGCGGGGCATTACTAGATATCTTGCTACACTAATTTCTTTTCCTTTCCCTACATGTCCATAGCGCACAACTGCTTTCCAATAGGACCACTCTGTAATCGCCTCATTAGTATCCATAATATCTCATCCCTTCTTCTAATGTTCATTGAATTGAAAGTCAATATTCAACTACGTTATTAAGTTGATTTTAGAAAACGAACGAGAATAAGGTATGTAATAAAATTGACTAAGGTTAATATTTTATGAGGTGTAGTCAAAAGTGCAACAGACAAAAGTTGAAAGACGAAAAATAAAGCAGTGGCCTCGTGTAGTATAAAGTTACGACGCACCTATATTAATACATGATTTTATTTCTAACAGAGAAGGAGAATTTGAAATGGCCACACCGATTACAATTTTTAAAAACAATCAGAAACTAAGGGAAGAGTCGAATATTCAATTAGCAGCAACATTCTTCTCAGACCTTTTAAATTTAAATAAGTCGAAATGCTTTAACGCGATTGAGAGAGGCTATACATATAACATTCCATTTTTTGACCAAGAGGATGAGTATCGATTTATTGCTCCAAAGGATATTGCATTAAAGAGAAGGATTGAATTAGAAGAGAGAGACCATCATAATGCCCGTCGGATTTGGCTCATCCCAGCAAATCCGAATGAATATGACTTAGAGAGTGCTTTTGGTCGATATGATTTTTTACATTGGAGACGGTCCTTCAACTATGAAAATGGGGACATTCTATTTATCTATCTGTCTGGCCATATTCAGAAAGTACGTTATAAAGTTGAAGTAATTGAAGGGGTTGTGCGCTCTTCAGATGTGAGTTATGATCGTACATTTCGGAAAGGTGAAGTTCAGTTTGAGGATTCTAAAGAATTGGACTGGTCTCGCATTCGTTTGTTAGACGAAGTAGACAATGACCTATTGTCTTTAGAATATTTGCGAGAAAATGGATTGAAAGGAAATGTTCAAGGGTCGATGAAGTTGATAGGAGAACTGAAAGACTACATCACTTCGTTTTTCGACAAAGATTTAACCGCTGGGTATTATGCAGACGAAGTGCCAGAATTATTAGAAGAAGGCAAACGAAAAATCGTTTCAGTTAATACGTATGAACGTAACCCGCTCGCACGTAAACGATGCATGGAATACTACGGGGTGAGCTGTCAGGTTTGCCAAATCGACTTCGAAAAAATATATGGTGAAGTCGGTAAAGATTTTATTCACGTCCATCACATTAAACCACTTCATGAGATTGGACAGAATTATGTGGTAGATCCAATAACTGACTTAAGACCGGTTTGTCCAAATTGCCATGCGATGCTACATCGAAAAGAAGGTGGCGAGTACTTAACGATTGAACAGCTGAAAAATAGAATAAAATCTAACCTTGGAGGAAATCATGATCATTTATAACGAACCGAAGTACATGTTTGTAGAGCACATTTTAGAAAAAGAAATTAGTTATATCCTTAGCAAAAACATCGAAGAAAAAATGAATCGACGCGTTAGTGCTTCCGAGATGACTTCCTGGGAAAACTCACTTTCAGAAATGATGCGAGTCATTCGAGGAGAATCGATACCTGATGACGTTAATATTCTTCTTGAGTTTAATTTACCATCAACTCAAAAACGAATTGATTTCATTATTGCGGGGAAAGATGTGGATGGTCAAAAGAATGCGATTATTATAGAGCTAAAGCAATGGACGAAGGCTGATCTCGCTGAAGGAGATGGTATTGTTCAAACCGCATTTCACGGGAGAACCCAATCGACCGTCCACCCGTCTTATCAAGCTTTATCGTATCGCCGGTACTTAGAAAATTATCTCGAATCAGTAGATCCGATCGAGTCTGATATAACACTTGATTCATGCGCTTATTTACATAATTATATTCGGTCAAGGAAACATGAAAATGAACCTTTATTGAATGATCGATACAGCCATTATTATAAGGAAGCACCGATTTATTTCAAAATGGATGACCTTCGTTTAGCTGATTATGTAACGAAACGAGTCGGTGCCGGTCAAGGGTCAGAAATCGCGTCAGAAATTGAGACAGGAAAACTGAGACCTTCCAAAAAATTAGTAGAAACATTAAATCTAATGTTTGAGGGGAACGAAGAGTTCATTTTGTTAGATGAACAGAAAGTTGCCTATGAACAGATTTTAACGATTTATACTGAGCATGTGTTACATACGGACGAGAAGCATGTTGTATTAATTAAAGGTGGACCAGGGACTGGGAAATCTGTAATCGGTTTAAACGCTTTAAAGGCACTAGTGAATGAGCAGGCATTAGTCGAGTATATAACGCCGAATGCAGCTTTCCGAGAAGTCTTACGAAAAAAACTAGTAAGACAAAAGAGCATGATTGAAATTCGAGATATGTTTAAAGGTTCCGGCTCTTACGTAGATACTCAAATGAATAAAATTGACGTATTAGTTTGTGATGAGGCGCATCGATTAAAAAATCATGGACATATGCAACGAAAAATTAAAGGAGAGAATCAAGCGACTCAAATTATTCGGAGTGCGAAAATGAGTGTTTTCTTTATTGATGATGAGCAAATGATTTCGAAGAAAGATATTGGGTCATATTCATTGATTAAAGAGGAAGCCAAGAAGCAAAATGCTATTATTCACGAATTAACATTGGATTCTCAATTTCGATGCGGTGGATCAGGTAACTATATTGAATGGATAAATAGATTTTTTAATAATGAAGAGGATATTGAATTAGACGGGTCATATGACATTCAAGTGCTAGACTCACCACAGGAATTAATTGATGAGGTCGTGTCGAAACGTGACGGTCGCGTTACGGCAGGGTATGCATGGAGTTGGACGAAAGAACGATTAAACGGACAGCTTGTTGCAGATGTACAGATTCCCGAGCATGATTTCGCAATGCCTTGGAATGATTCAAAACGTTTAGACTGGGCTATTCATCCAGATGGACGTGAACAGATTGGGTGCATTCATACAGTACAAGGATTAGAAATGACATATGCAGGAGTAATCATCGGTCCTGATTTAGGTTATGATCCACAATCAAGACAATTGATTGTACGGCGAGAAGAATTCAAAGATAGTGGGGCTAGACCGGCAAAACCGAAGAAGAATGAAATGGACGCTCTTGAGCGGCTCGTGAAAAATACGTATCGCACATTAATGACTCGGGGGATGAAGGGGTGTTATGTGTATTGTTGTGATCCTGAACTTCAAAAGTATTTTAAGCAGCGGATAGCTTTTACGAGTAATGAATATGAAAATGTAACTAGAGAAGTTTGACTCTAGTTACATTTTTCTTTCGGTTAAAAAGTTAGAATGATCAATCAAGTAGACGTGGACAGGTTTTGATAATGACTCAAACGTATCACTATCAATAATAGTGTCTCTAGAAAGCAACACAATATATCTTCCATCACCATTTGGATACTCTGAGTAGTAATCCACAATATCTAAGGGATGGAATACATGTTCTATCTGACGACCATTTTTAAATTCAAAAGGAAAATTTATTTCGTTTGTAAATGAAAACGGAATCATTAATTTGTTGGCATTAAACATGAAGGAAGATCTCATTTCAATTAAAAGGACAAATTGAGCAAGCTACGTTCAGTCGATGAACTTGCTAAAACGTATTGCTTTATTTCAAGAAGAAGTACTATCTATGAAACGAAGGGTTATTTTTTTACAGGCAGCAAATGAAGGACGAAAACTAGAGACACTATTAATTACTGAATCAAAGAAGTCAAATCAATCATTATTAAGGATAGTGACACATTAGGATTTAGCAAATTTTGAATAGTTGTGTTCTTTAATAAACTATATATTGTGTTCAATTATATAATTTTATTTATTTTAAAACTATATATAGGATATCCGCTTTATTTTTTCTGGATATAGTGGTACGTTGATAATACGAACGAATGATCTGTTTTTATAGAAGGCGGTGATAGATTGAAACGTATCACGGTAAAAATTAATCGAAAAAGTTTAAAAAGAAATATTCGGGCAGTTGAGAAAAAAATTAATTGTGAGATAAAAAAAGAAATAAAAAAAGTCAAGTGAGTTTTGCAGAACTCGCTTGACTAGCTATAAAAAGACTAGTTTATTTTATCAGATAAAACTTTGAATATAAATAGATGATTCGTTCGTAATCTATTATCAAAGGAGATGATATTCAATGAGTAAAGGAAAGAATCAACATGTGACTCCACATAAGGATGGCGGCTATCAAGTGAAAGGTGCTGGAAATCAAAAAGCAACAAAGACATTTGATACACAGCGAGAAGCGATTAACTTTGGAAGAAATATTGCTATGAACCAACAGTTTGAGCTCGTCATTCATAACAAGCAAGGAAAAATTCGTGAAAAAAACACTTACGGATTTGATCCATATCCACCGAAAGGCTAAAAATAGTTGAACTTGAATGGTGTGTCTCATGGCACATCATTCTCTGTACAGTTAAGGGAATTTTATCATAGGAGGACTTTATGCAAACAAGTGAGTATATTTTACGGAACTTTCGCCGTGGAGAGTTAATTATTTTATATTACAGCGATGTGCTGAAACTATTTCCACATTTTGAATATAACGTTCAAAAGTCGATTAAAAAATACAATTTGCTTGAAAGTGAGAATACGTCAACCTCGCCTTCCTATACATGTGCAATCCCTTCTAATTTGGAAAAGTCTTTTGGACAACTATATAATGATGCACTTACTGAATTTAAGTTTGATATTCCAATCTCATTGAATTCTAATGAAGAATTGAAGTGCCATTTGTGCAATACGAAATTAAAGAGACAGAAAGTAAAAATGACAAAACGGAAAAGTGATAAATTTTTCTTCATTGGAGTAGATTGTGCCAAGCAGTACGCGAATGAAGAGTATCGAAAATCGATTGATGCTGAGTATCGTCTACTACGAGAAGTTGAACTCAATGACATATTGGGGGACACTCTTATGAAAGTAAAATTGGCAGAACAAGAATATAAGTCATCTATTTATCAAATGCCAGTTTTTCTTCAAAATCAGCTAAGAGAATCACAGATAGCAGTATCAAAAAGAACGGAAAAGTTAAAATCGAAAAAACAGCCTATTCAAAAAGAAGAATCAGCTGTGAGAGTTATAGAAGATCATCTAACTCAAATACTGTTTATTTATGATGACTTTACAAAACATGTGCGATATGCACCACGTGCAAATACATACAAAATTACAAAAGCAATGCATCATGAGATGCAAAAGAATAAATTCTTTATAGACAAAATGTTAGATCATCCGATTACCAATGGTTATTTACCGATTAGGTATTGGTATCAAGTGAATGAAGCCGAATTTTCTCAAGATATCATAAACCAATTGATGCAATCCGAGTTTTTAAAACACTATGATTTTCAGTACAACTTAACGAAACGTCTCTACAATTTGTTACCTAAGAGTAATCAGGCAAACCAATACGGTGAGGTCGAGATTACCCATTATTCTTTTGTAAACTTGTTGTTAAAAGGGAAGAAAAATCAATTAATCTTTAGTGATATTTTATCTGCTTCTCGCTTTTATAAGTTGAACAGTATCATTCGATTTTTGACTAAAATACAGCCACTACTTCATTCGAAAAAATATGAACTACTATTTTATTCAAAACGAGATCATGAGCTTTATCTCAAGAAAAGTGGTTCAAATTCCTATTATAAAATTGAATGGTCCATTAACGTAGAACGACAATTAAAGAAATTGTGGTTAAATCCTTCTAAGATGGATTTAGAAAGTATTTTGCCTGCAAAAATGCGAGAAAAGCAATGGCGCACGGCAATAGAATTTTTACTAGAAGCAGAAAGAAGAGAAGAGACTCAGTTGATCCGTTTTAATAAATAGATTAAGTACGAACCCCGCGTCACGACATCGATCGTGACGTGTTTTTTGTGTCTTTTTTATCTTGATTTGCACAATTGTTCATTAAAGTGTACATTTGTGCAAAGGGGTGTGGCTGAATGTCAGAAGAACTGAAGAGGCTTTATGAAGTAGCGTATTTGTATTACGAACAGAATCAAACACAACACCAGATTGCAGAGACGCTCGATGTCAATCGGGCCACGGTTAGTCGCATGTTGAAACGGATTCGGGAGTTAGGAATCGTGAAGTTTCAAATCGATTATGATCGCTTTCAATCAATTGACGTGGCAGTCCAACTAAAAGAGCAGTTCGGTCTAAAGCATGTCATCCTTGTACCTGAAAAGTCAGGACAACGCGAAGAGACGTTACAGCGTATGGGGGAAGCGTGCGCAACATACATCGAGTCGGTGGTGACCGACAACGATGTGATCGGCTTTTCTTGGGGGACAGCACTTGCTGCCGTCGTGGAAGCACTCAAACCGAAAGAAGCGTATTCAAGTATCCAATGCGTGCCACTCATCGGTGGACCGGACGGAAAACTCGAAAGTCGTTTCCATGCGAATACGTTAGCGTATGACGCCTCACGGAAATGGCGTGGACGTTCTAAACTAATCGATGTTCCTGCTATTTTACCAGATGCTGCCATCAAACAAGCATTGACGCAATCAACACATGCTCAGGAAGTCGTGGAGCTGTGGGGGCGGATGAACATCGCCCTCTTTGGAATCGGTTCGGCCCAACTGAATCAGGAATCCAATTGGTTGGCTTTCTATGGCCAAACGTTTACCGAAGAAATGAACGAACTCCAAATCATCGGAGATCTTTGCTCGCACTTTTATAATCAAAACGGAAAGATCGTGACCACTTCGTTATCGGATCGAACAGTCCATATTGAGCATCAACAACTCGCAAAGGTGCCACTTAAAATCGGGGTGGCCTATGGAAGTGAGAAAGTAGAGGCGATTCGAGTCGCAGCCGAGCATCAGTTACTTGATGTCATCGTGACAACCGATCGTACAGCCCAACAACTGTTACAGGGGGAATGAACGGATGGATGTAAAAGAGAAGTGTGCAGAAGCCGCGCTCCCTTGGATTGAGTCAGGGATGACAATCGGTCTTGGGGGTGGCAGTACGATTCAACACCTCATCAATAAGATTCATGCGGATGAACTGGACGTAACTATCGTGACACCTTCATTTGTGACACGACGCGCTTGTTTGGAAAAAGGACTTCGGGTTGTCGAGACAGGGGATGTCTCGCTGATTGACCTTGCCTTTGACGGGTGTGACCAAGTCGATGCTCGACACCACGCATTAAAAAGCGGAGGCGGGATTCATACAGAAGAAAAACTCATCGCGACGATGGCGAAGCGGTATGTATTACTGGTGGATGACTCTAAATTTGTGGAACGATTGACGTTTGATCATCCGGTTGTCTTAGAAGTTCTTCCACAAGCATTCACCTATGTGAGCGAGAAAGTCCAAGAGCTCCCATGGGTGGAATCTCTACAAGTTCGTCAAAGTTTGAACAGTGATGGGGTCTTAGTGACGGTGAACGGGAACCGATTACTCGACGTGGTCGTCCACCGGTCTGAAGATCCGATTGAGGTGCACCACCAGTTATCTCAAGTACGTGGCGTGGTTGATACGTCCTTGTTCACAAATGTCGTCACGCACGTCATCGTTGCATCGCATCACGATACGGTCGTCTATTCAACAGAAACGGGGGAAGTGGAATGAAGCAATGGGGAATCATTGGGCCAGGAACGATTGCGACAGAATTCGCTCAAGCACTCGCGCAATCAGATGGCATTGCCTACGGGGTGTGGGGACGAAATATTGAAAAATCCGAACAATTTGCGAAAAAATATGGTGTGAGACATGTATACCAAACATTAGATGAGATGCTGTCGTCACCTGACATCGACATTGTCTACGTAGCGACGCCTCATCATCTTCACTATTCGATGATGGAACAAGCCATCGCACATGGAAAACATGTCCTTTGCGAAAAAACCATCACACTAAACAGTGAAGAGTTCGAGAACATTCAACGTCTGGCTGATGATCAAGGGGTGATTGTGCTCGAAGCGATGACGATTTATCATATGCCGCTCTTTGAAGAGTTGAGACGGCGTGTTCAGGCAGGTGCAATCGGACGAGTCAATATGATTCATGTGACGTTCGGCAGTTATAAAGAAGATGATCCGTCTAACCGATTCTTCAATCCGGAATTGGCTGGGGGTGCGATGCTCGATATCGGAACATACGCCTTATCGTTCGCTCGAAATTTCTTGGACGAAGAAGTAGTGGAAGTGTTGACGACAATGAAGCCATACAAGACCGGGGTCGATGAACAATCGAGTATGATTCTTCGTACGGATTCTGATCAAATGGTGAACATTACCCTTGCGATGCGTACGAAGTTACCGAAGCAAGGAGTAGTCGCCGGAGAAGAGGGGTACATTACCGTCAATGCGTTTCCTCGTGCGACGAAGGCAACCATAACGTACACGAAAGATGGCTCGGTTGAGACCGTTCAGCTCGGGGAGACGGAGCAGGCATTACGCTATGAAATCGACGCGATGCATCGTGTCATTTCTGGTGAATCTGACGAGACGCGACTTTATTCACGGGATGTCATGACGTGGATGGATCGGATCCGTCAACAATGGAAGGGGACTCATCATGAACAGAGGAATTGATCACATCGGCCTGACAGTGCCTTCTATTGAGGAGGCAACTACTTTTTTGAAAGATGCGTTCCACGCTGAGATTTGCTATGACGTGCAACGTCCAGAAGATGAACCGATGGAAGGGAAAGAGGCAGAGCAGCAACTAGACTTACCAGACGGACAACAAATCATCCTTATGCGACTGCTTCAAATCAAATCAGGACCGTCTATCGAGTTATTTCAAGTCGCACGAGTAAATGAAACCGAACCGACAGGAATCTCATCGTACGGTTTACATCATTTCGCAATCTATGTGGATGATATGCAAGAGGCGGCTCAGCGCTTTGAACGTGCGGGTGGACAGTTGTTATCGAAACCACACCCGTTAGCCGGCGTCGAAGACAATGGGGATAACCAAGGTGTATACGGGAAGGCACCGTGGGGGTCACTCATCGAGCTGATTGCCTATCCGGATGGAATTGATTATCCTGCGTTGAGTGAACAGGAGCGTTGGACACCGGCGGAACATAAATGAGTGTATATGAAAAGAATCGCCCTTTCTCAGGCGATTCTTTTTTCAGTCCGTCTGTTTCCGGTTATACATCACGACGCTACCGACGAATGCAGCAAGCGCCCAAGCAGTTAGCAACCCTAGCTCTAGTCCGACGGTACCGAAGTTCGCACCGTCTTCCACTTGATGAGCCACATCAATCAAAAGCACGTTCGGTAAATACTCAAGCACTCCGATGATAGCGAAACGGTCTTGTAGTGGCAACAACATCGGTGAGAACGAGAAGAAAAAGAACGGCAACATGACAATCAATGAAGCTTCCATGACCGTCTTCGACATCAAGCCGAACATCGTTCCGATCCCGATATAAAAGAATGTCGAGACGATGAGCGCGAGTGCAATCACAGCCAGATTTTGCGGGGCATAATCCATCAAAAATGATGAGGCTACGATGAGGATCATCGTCGTCACGAATGTGAGAGCGCTCTTTCCGAGCAAGATGTCGAGCGTGCTCGCGGGGGACAACATGAGCCCGCGAAGCGTGTTCTTCTCTTTCTCTTCGGCAATCAATGCACACTGTACGAAGATGGCCACGAGGCTGAACGTGATGTTGATGACGAAGTACGTGATATCGACGCCGCCTTCACCGATTCGCGAATAGAAGACAGCGAAGAAGAGCGGCATGATCAAGGTCGACGAGACGAACAAGTTTCGAGACAAATCTTTATAGTCTTTTTGGAAAATGGCGAGTGCGCGTTTCAATGAAAAAGTCATGATAATTTCCTCCCTGTCACTTCGATAAAGATGTCGCCGAGTGTCGGCTCATTGGAATGGATCGATGCGATATTTTTAGCACACATCTGTTTATGGAGCCAGTCTGCGCCTTCGTCGGTTTGCGTCACTTCATGCGTCTGGCCGTTGTTTAATTCAACTCGCATCGAACCAGTCGCATATTTCCTGCGCAATACGTTCGGGGCATCGAGCAGTTGAATCGACCCTTGATGTAAGAAAGCGACACGATCACACAGCTCTTCGGCTTCCTGCATATCGTGTGTCGTCAGAAAGATGGTCGTTCCGTTTGCCTTCAACCGTTCAATCCCTTTATAGATATGTCGAGAGTTGACCGGGTCGAGAGCCGATGTCGGTTCATCTAGAAACAGTAACTCTGGCTCATGAAGAAGGGCACGTGCGAGCGTCACCCGTTGCAACATCCCTCTAGAGAGTTTGTCGATGCGCTTCTTCCGTTCCCCGCTAAGATTGACCATGTTCAATACTTCATCAATCCGAGTCTTCGGTTCATCATAGAGGTCGCAATATAGGCTCAGGTTCTCTTCTATAGAAAGTCGTGTATAGAGACCGCTATTGTCCGTCAACACGCCAATGCGTTTGCGGTACTGTTCTTGTTTCAAGTCAGCGACCGGCACACCGAATACGGTAGCATCGCCAGCTGTCTGTGCGAGTTGTGACGTCAAAATTTTAATCGTCGTCGTCTTTCCTGAACCACTCGGTCCTAAGAAGCCGAACACTTCCCCTTTTCCTACCGTGAACGTCACATCATGTAACGCTTCCTCGTTTCCAAACAATTTCTTCAACCCGTTCACTTGAATGATTGGTTCCATTCCCGTTCCTCCTTGTCGATGTCGTCTTGCTTGCCTCTATCGTATAGGGAATGGGGGAAGGCTGCACTAAAATGGCGATAAATGGCGCTTATCAGGAGTTGAATGAAACGAATAGAACTGTGAATGGAGACTATTTGAGCCCCATCATCGTCTTCAATTCTGCCATTTTTGTCTTGGATAACGGAATCGTTGTCTTCTCTGAATCATCCAAGACGAGACTGAAGCTATTTTTCGTATAGGTGATGACTTCGCGCACACGTTGTAAGTTCACAAGGTATGACCGATGGCAACGGAAGAAACCGTACGGGGTCAAACGCGTCTCGAGCTCGTTCATCGTGAAGACGCTCGGGAACTGATCCGATTGACTATGTAAAATCGACTGTCCGTCCTGACTTTCGATGAAGTCGATTTCAGGAGGGTCGAGTAAGATGATTTTTTCGTTCACTTTCGTCGGGATCTTCTCGAAACGGACGTGAATGACTTCAGATGGAATTTCTGTATCAGCTGTATCTTCAGACTCTACATCTAACAGGCGCAAGTGACGGTGGTCGATCCGATAAACGGTCGATGTCATGAAGAGCGCACTCTCCATGTTGCTCGTCAACACGAGGACGGCTTTTAGTCTCGACGTCAATGTCTTTAACGTATCGCGTAAAAGGTGGCGTGTCTCTTGGTCCACGTCTTGGTCCGGTTCTTCAAACACATACAGGTCACGGTCCTGGAGAAGCAGCGCGGCGTACTGCGTGCGTCTGACAAGGGAGCGATTGAGACGGTGGAGGCGGTGCTTGCGATAAGTCGTGAGTTGGAGTTGCTGCATCACCGATTCGACCGAGTCAGTTGAATCATAAAGACGCTTGGTGAAGCGTAAATACTCCTCGATGGTGAGTCGGTCGTATAAACCGTCCCGGATGGAGAAGAGGGACAGTGTTGAAGCGTGGTCGATGTTACCGGTATAAGTCGTGATCTCCTGACTGATGAGACTGAATATGATTTCCCGAGAAATCACTCCACAATGAATGGCGGCCAACTCACCTGGTTGGATCGTAAATGAAATGTTTTCGAGAATAAGTGTGTCTTGTTGGCGAACCGAGACGTTTTGAAAAGTAAGCACCGAATCCCTCCCTTTTTAGTTGGAGTATAACATTTTACAGAGAAGGGCTTAAGAGGAAGATGATCACACATTAAAGTTACATCTTTTGGTAAAATAGAATGTATGACGAATTAGTGAAGGGCAGTGACTCTATTCAATGGATAAGCAATTCGAAGAGATGCAAACACGCATGTTCGAGTTAGAATCTCAAGTTGAGATGCTTCAATCCCTTCTACTTCGAGTGATTGAGCAAGATTCAATACTACATGATCAGTTAAAAACTGAATTAGAATACGTCTTACTAAAGCATGATTTACCAGTCGGAAAGAGACATGACGTTTCATTTTTTCTGATTCGTCTCGAAAAGGCGTATAAGTTTGAAAACAAAATACCAACGTTGATTTCATTTCATGAAGAATTGAAACAAATACTTGAATTAGAAGACTTATCGGAAGAGGTTTCCGTTCGACTGATTCAAGAGTATGTAAGACGTGGAGTTTTTACTGTGGGGAACATGATTGAATATTAATAGTGAGGAAGTGTATGTATGAACGAAGTACATCGATTAATGGACGAGGTCATTAAATTCCGAGATGAGCGCGATTGGGCGTTTCACCATAACCCGAAAGACTTGGCACTTTCCTTGTCGCTCGAGGCGAGTGAGTTACTTGAAGTATTTCAGTGGATCTCGAGTGAAGAAGCGCTTGAGACGAAAAAGACGGAGATGGAAGAGGAGCTTGCCGACGTGTTGATCTATGCGCTGACGTTCGCGCATGCTGCTAACATCAATGTGTCGAAAGCGATTGAAGACAAGCTCGTGAAAAACTCAGTGAAGTATCCGGTTTTGAGTGCAGAAGATTCACGATGAAATCCAATCATCGATTGTTATTCGTCATGTATCTTGGAGCAGGCATATTGAGTTTGGCTCTCTTTCTTGCGATTCCTTTGTTCTACATAGAACGTTCGAACTGGATGAACGTCATGTTTCCGCTACTAACAATCATTTGGTTTGCGAATGCGTTTGTGCATTGGAGAGGGATGAAGCAGAATAAAGCTTAATAAAATCGATTGTAGCCATAGAAAATCAATTGAGTGAAAAGGAGATAACGATGTCACACGAGGAACGTCTAGATCAGTTAAGTCGAAGCCTTGTTCATGCCATTCATTTGAGTTTCATTTTTTCCGTGATTTTTATTATGAGTGGATTGCTGGTTTGGTGGTTAGGGTGGCTCACCGTTGCCCAAGCATTGTTTGGAAGTATATTGCTCGCTCCACTCCTTTTGATGCTTCTGATGTGGAAACGCACACAGACGTTGCTACGTTTCAATGAGGACGTTGCATATCGTCATACCGTGTGGCTTGAGTTGATTTGCGCGCTGATTGTCGTGCTTTTAAATATTGGGATTGCGATTGCAATCATTGTTACCGAAATATATAGCTTCACGATTATTTCGTTCTTATTGATGTTCGTTGTGTCGATGATATCCAGACATGTTGATCAGCGGATGAAGCAACATGACCCGGAACATGTGACCTATTTAGATATGGCTCAATATAAGACAAAACGCAGTTGACCTGAGTCAGCTGCGTTTTGTGTTCGAGTCCAATTGTTGTTCGATTCGATCGAGACGTTCAATTAACACTCGAAACTGTTCAATGTTTTGACGCTCCAATTCAAGTTTTTCTGCTGCGCGTTTTTCAAATCGATTAACCACTTTGACAAGCCATACACTTCCGAAGACAATGGCGATGATGGGTAAGAAAAACGCAAGACTTGCAAATAATGAACTGATGATAATATTCACGAGAACTTCCTCCTTTACCTTTACACTCCATTATACTTCCAAATACATCCATCGTAACAGGGTCGACAGTAGAATTTTATATCAGACATTCGGTAGGCTAAGCATATAGAAAAGAGGTCTTGATCAGAATGAATTCAACAAATCGACAGCGTACTTTGAAGTGTCCGACCCGTCTTGGAACGGACGAGGATGGTTACGTCATCAACCAAACGTCCATCAAACATATTCAGCCTGAGTTTGAAACAATCCTCTTCAAATCAATTGAATTGGTGAAAGAAGCATTCGATGAACATCTTCATAGCATATACCTATATGGAAGCATCGGTCGCGGGACGGCTGTTGCTGGTGAATCTGATTTAGATTTGACGGTGCTTGTGCATGAGGATATCGATGCGACGGAATTGGTGGAACAGACGGAGCAACTACTAACGAAACATCCGAAAGTCATCAAAATCGACTACGATATCGGACGTCTGGATGTGGCACTGGATCCGGCGAACCGTTTTGAATGGGGCTTTTGGCTAAGACATCTCTGTACGTGTGTTTACGGGGAAAATGTTTCAACTCAATTCCCACTCATGAAGCCGGATGCTCGTGTGAGTAAAGCGTTGAACCAGGACTTGGTTTCTTCGATTGAAGCAGCCAAGTCGAAATTGCTTCATGGACAGATTTCTCATCTAGAGAAGCGCTCCATCGTAAAACGAGTCATTCGAGGTTGGTATTTGACGATTAACGTGAAGGATGAGAGTTTTGCGACGACTGTAAAAGCGTGCTTGGCGATTCTAAAACTCTACTTCCCGGAAGATCCGCGAGTAGAGGAAGGGAAGATACTGTTGAAACAAGATGACATCACAAATCAACAGCTTCTGGACTATTTGAATGAAATAGATTGGATGTGAGTACGATGAAACAACAAATCGCCATCATTGGAGCTGGTATCAGCGGACTTTATGCTGCGATCCAACTTCATCAAAAGGGATATGACGTCACCATCTTTGAGGCACGTGATCGTATTGGTGGTCGTATCTTGACGAAGGACGGCTATGACCTCGGACCGACGTGGTATTGGCCGGATACGGAGAAGACCATCTCTGAACTCGTGGATACACTCGGACTCGAGTCATTTGTTCAACATACGACAGGACACATGGTGCTCGAACGTCAAACGACGACCGCACCGGAACGACATGTGTTACCGGAAGAAAGCATCGTCTTATCCAAGCGTTTAGTCGGTGGGATGACGAGTCTGGTGGAAGCTCTGCATGCGAAGTTGCCCGCTGACATCATACATCTTGGACATCGTCTCACGTCCATCGACCGACAGGCAGACCGAGTTCAATTGACGTTCCAAAATGGGGCGGTGCATCACGCGGACGACGTGATTCTTGCACTTCCTCCACGCCTTGTCGCCAATCTAACAATCCATCCTGAATTGTCAGCTTCGACGCAAAATGCACTCAAAACGACTCCCACGTGGATGGCATCCCAGGCGAAGGCGCTCATCGTATACGAGACACCGTTCTGGCGAGAAGAAGGTCTGTCTGGCTTTGGGATGAGCTGGGTCGGTCCACTTCAAGAGATTCATGACGCTTCTCTGATAGATGGACCAGGTGCGCTGTTCGGATTTTTCCGTCTGTCACCGGGAGAACGGGAAGCGTTAGGAGAAGGACAAGTAAAGACGCGCGTCATCGAACAACTGGAGAAGCTTTATGGTCCGAAAGCGAATGACTTCTTGCGATTTCATTATATGGACTGGTCGACAGAATCAGAGACAGCGACATTTGACGATTTCCTGCCGCTCACGGCATTCCCGGCTTACGGTTCGATTGAGCTCGGAGACCGTCTCCATTTGATTGGTTCGGAGACGGATGCGCAGTTCGGGGGACATATCGAAGGGGCATTGCGGTCGGCGAATCGAATCGTAAAAGGGTTGGTATAACGAAAAAGACAAATCGTCCGACTAGCGGCGATTTGTCTTTTTTATTTGAATTTCTGAATCATCAACGCGAGCGAACGGTTGATCATCTTCATCTCGTCATCCTCAAGGACGGAGAACATCTCTTCAGCGAGGCGCTCTTCAATCGCATCGATTTGTTTCGAGTACGCCAGACCGTTCGGACCAAGTCGGATGAAGCTTTCTCGAAGGTTCTCGGGATTCTTTTCCCGCATGACGAAGTCGCGTTGCTCGAGCACTTTGATCACCTGACTGACAGCACTTTTGGAGATGGACATCTTCGTCGCAATCTCTGTCGTCGTCCACGTCTCTTGACGTTTGAAGAGAAGCAACATCTGTTCTTGTTGATAGCTCAGCTCGAACTCGTTCAGTTCCGTGAAATATTTCGTGAACAGCAAGTCGAGCTCATCGATTTGGCGATACATCGTGAGGACTTGTTGCTTTCGTGTTTCATTCAACGTGTCATTCATCCTTTCTTTACGGTGTCCGCCGGAACGTTTCGCTCCGAAGATATAAGAGGACACCACACACTAATCCGATTATACCAAATGCCAATAAGAGCGTTTGAATCGGCACGGACAAGGCAACAAGCACCGATAGGATGGCGAACGCAATCGGTTCAAGTCCTGAGGCGGCGAGCGACATGATGCTCATGACACGGCCGATTTTGTCAGAGTCGCTTTGTTCCTGCATGATGGTGACCGTCGGCAAGTAGACGAGCATGATCATAAACCCGCTCATAGAAGCCGCGACCGCGAGAAGCGGAATCGATTGGACTTGCGTGTAGAGGAAAAAGGCGCCGAGTGTCAGGAATAGGGCGCGGAAGACGAAGCGTCCACGATGAACCGACCGTAACAATAGAATCAGGAAGCTTGCAACAAATGTCCCGACAGCGAGCCCGCCTTCGATGATACTCAAATCAAATGCTGTCCCTCCGACCGCGCCAACGAGAATCGGGATACTCATGATGAGCGGTCCCATGACGAACAAGTTGACGATGGCAATGGCGAACGTCCCACTACGTAACACAGGTGTCTGCGATACGTAACGAATGCCCTCTTTCAAATCAAGGAGTACATCTTTCGCTGAGAGCGGAGCGATCTCGGGAATGTTGTCTTGAATCAGCCGTGGCATGATCAAAATCGCGGAGAGGAAAATCAATGCAGCCGACGTGCCGAAACTGAGACCAAAACTTCCCCACGTCAGTAGGATTCCTGCAAGGAACGGACCGATGACGAACATCAACTCGAGCGACCCTTGGAAAAGGGAGTTTGCCCGTTGCAACTGTTGACTTGATACGATTGAAGGCATAAGTGATGACAGTGCCGGGTAAGACATGCCATCTAAAAGACCAAACAATACGGAGATGATCAAGAGGGCTGTCACCGAATACGCGTCAGCGAAATGGAGCGCAACGACAATTAACATCAACACGCCTTGTCCGATATTTGTTAAGCATAACAAGCGACTCTTTTGGAATCGGTCGGCGAACACACCGCCGAATACCATCATGACCACACGCGGCAACGAGACCGCAGTCAAGATAATCCCGAGAAGTGTTGGTTGCTTCAACACATCGATCGTCAACCAAGAGACGCTCAAGAAGAAAATCGAAAACCCGAGCGTGAGCGTCATTCCAGATAACCAGGTAAACATAAATCGGGAATTGTTCAATAAACCCATGTTAATAACCTCTTACTTTCATTCTTCAACATATAGTTAAGTTAACTAAACTATAAGGCGAGAAGTTCATATCGTCAAGAAACATGACTTTGGTACGAAAATGTAAAATAACGGAACTTTTCTCATGCTCATCCCGTATAGTGGAATAAGAGGTGAATCAAGATGAATAAGCAAGAACGATTACATATGATTAAACAATCAAATCGAAAGCGACTTTTGCAACGACTTTTTCTAGCAATTCCAGCTGCTCTCGCGGTCTACTTTTTAATACGAACGGACGGGAATATTTGGGTTGGGTTCGCCATTATCGGCGGAGTGTTACTTGCGACTCGTTACTTCCTTTCGCATGAAGCAGATGCGATCAGTCAATTGTCGGAGCAAGCACAGGTGAAACGTGTCGTGACACTGCAGTATCATCTGGACTTCCTCTTTATCGCATTGCTAGGACTCGTCAATCCGCTAGCCATTCGAATCATGGAATGGTCTTGGATTCCAGCGGTTCTTATCGGTGGGGCATTGCTTTATATCTTATGGTCTCAAGAGAAGCTCGATCAACAAATCCGCTGGCTCGATCCGGAGCAACCGACACGTCGCGAGATTCGACGATTCTGAAAGGGTGAATGAGATGAACAAACAAGAACGAATCAATACGATTTATCGTTATCAACAGCGTTGGCTTTTGTTGCGCTCGATTCTTGCAATACTAATAGGAGGACTTGTCGTTCTCACGCTTCAGTCTAACGGAGAACCGATGTACACCATCCCGTTAGCGTTCACACTTACGATTATGCTTTACGTCATCGGACGAGAACGTCGCTTCGTTAGAAAGTTGACCAGTGTGGAACAAGCCAAGCGCATCATCGATTGGCAATATGTATCGGAAATGGGACTCCTCGTCTTGTTGGCGATTCTCTTCCCATTCATAGTCCTGATTAATTGGCCGGCATGGTCGCTTTTCGTTGTCTTCTTAGGCGGGGTCATCTTATTGCAAGTCGCACAGAAAAAGCTCGACCGGCAGATGCCGCAGTATGACGAAGAACAGCCGATGCGCCGTGAAATCAAACTCGACTTCGTGAAAGACTGAGGTGATACCGTGGACAAAGCAGAGCGATTTGAAAGAATTGAACAGTTTGAGAAACGATATACTCGTCTCAACATCATCGTGAGCGTAATCATGCTAGGCGTATCCATCTATTTTCTTTCGACATGGAGTCCGTATAGCATTCTTTTACCCGGTGTCGCACTTCTCTATACGACATGGCTTGAATGGAACAAGATGAAACTGCAGCAATCCTTCAATGAATCGACACGCTATCATCGATTGTTGCGGATTGATTTTACTGTCATGTTGATGAGTTTGATATGGTTTTTGATTTTGATTGGGTTGCATTTCAACGGAATCGATATCTTACCGTGGATGAGTTGGACGCTCCTGATTGGCGGGCCGTGTCTCATATTGATTCCACTTTGGATTGATCGAAAACAGTCCGCGCTTGATGAGCACCACGTCACATCAGGCGAGTGGACCCGGGCAAACCGGGAACGTTTGAAACATACGTTAGATGATATTTCAAGGAAAGGTCGTAAAGATTCATGACAAAGATAGAACGGATTCAAGTAATCGGAGGATATCGGCAGTCACGACAAACCCTCCACCTTTGGCTCACGGGAGCCCTTATTTTTTGTAACAGTTTTGTGCTCGGTTTTGATACATGGTGGATATGGGGAATCGGTTCGGTCCTCACGGCTGCCCTACTCATAGGGCTGACGATCAAAGAAGGACGTGTCTTACAGATTTTCACGGTGGGTCGAGGCATCCTACTGACAAAACGCTTATATCGCCTCTATTCCTACTGGATTGGAGCGGTCACAGCAGCGGTTCTCTTCAGTCGTCTCCAGATTGCACCTGTCGCATGGGTCATCTTCGGTCTAGGCATCGTCATGTTAGCATGGACGCACGATCAGACCGTGCAACAATTGCGACAAGCCGACCCGGAGCAACCAACACGAGATGAGGTGACAAAGCATTACCGCTCGTATGAAAGGAGTACATATGCTGACGAAAGAAAAGCGAATTGAACAATTGCTGGAGCAGGATGACAGTCATTGGCGTTGGGGGTGGGGCGTCGTCATCGCGACGGTCGTGATGACGCTCGTGATTGCCACACAGTCCAAACTCTACGCTCCACTCCTCGTCTTCATCAGTTTTTTCCCGTATCTCTGTTTCGAGTGGCGGAAGACAAAACTGCTCCTGACCTTTAACGAGAATGCGCGGTATCAACGTCTGGTGTATACAGACTTTGGCATCCAGTGGCTCTGCTTCGTGTTGACCATCTGCTTGTTGGCTGCCTATTATGCCGACTCGTTGTCTCCCATCATTGCCATTGCCGGGCTGTTCGGAATCGGTGTGATGTCGATTCTGGCACCGTATGTCATCAATCGACACTTACACTCGCTCGATGCGCATCATGTACGAGGGAAAGAATTGCGTGAAGCGCGCGGTCAACGCTTCCGTGAGTCCAAAACGAACCCCTGAGAAGGGTTCGTTTTTTGTTTGAGGACATCGGTCCTTTTCTTCTTTTGTATAGAGGCGTAAGCTGACAATGTACACAGAACCAGTAGAATCGAGGAAGACATTCATGTTAGCTATTTTGATTGGATTGACGATTGGGATTTTATTGCCGATGCAGACGAGTGTCAACTCACGTTTGCGTCAGGTGGTCGGCTCCCCGTTCGTTGCATCTTTTTTATCGTTTACTGTCGGGACGATCTTTTTGTCTTTATTGCTCTTATTGACCGGACAGTCATTCGGATTTGACGGCTCGGTGATTCAGGAAGGTCCGGGTTGGATGTGGATTGGCGGACTGTTAGGGGTCTTGTTCTTAACGGGAAATATTTTGCTGTTCCCAAGACTCGGGAGTGTCCAGACGGTTATCATGCCGATTTTTGGACAGATTTTGATGGGGTTGTTGATTGACCATTTCGGTTGGTTCAATTCTGTAGAACATCCAATTACGGCGCTTCGTTTGTTCGGAGTCGTGCTCGTCTTGTTCGGAGTCATCGGAACGGTCGCTTTATCCGACTGGCTCAATCGCCGAAGGGGCAAGCTGGTCGTCTCCATGGAAACGGACACGGGGAATCTGAACCTGTGGCGACTGTTTGGGATTTTCACTGGGATGATGAGTGCCACGCAAACGGCCATTAACGGCTATTTGGGAACAGTGCTCGAATCGGCTCTGAAAGGGGCATTGGTCTCTTTCGTTGTCGGAACATTGGCGCTCTTACTCATTTTACTCGTCTCACGCCAACCCGTTCCGCTCGGTCAACTGAAAGGTCAACCGTGGTGGATTTGGCTCGGTGGGATCATTGGGGCGCTCTTCATCGGAGGAAACGTCCTCATCGTACCGATTGTCGGGACAGGAATCGCTGTCATCATCGTCATTGTCGGACTGTTATGCGGTAGCTTACTGATTGACCGTTTCGGTTGGTTTGGAGCGAAGAAGAACCCGGTCACTGGTGTGCAAATCATCAGTCTGATTGTCATGGTCATTGGAATTGTATTGATTCGTTTATCTTAAGGGGGGAGAACGATGCGAGGAGTGCTGTTCGCCATGAGCGGGGGATTCTTTCTCACGTTGCAAAGTGTCGCTAACGCCCGAATCAGTTCGCAGATTGGGACGTGGCAAGCGGCGACGTTGACACAATTCACTGGATTCGTCGTTGCGCTCCTCGTCATGCTGGTGCTCCGGGACCGCACGTATGTCGAGATGCGGCACGTGAAGCCGCTCTATTTATCTGGCGGAGCGTTTGCGGCGATTATCTTATTCAGTAATATGACGGCCGTCCATAAACTCGGGGTCACGATGACAATCTCGTTGTTTCTCATTGCGCAACTGACGCTCGCGCTTGTCATCGATTGGCGAGGCTGGTTTGGAATGGTGCGCCGAAACTTGAACGGGATGCAGTTGTTTGGGGTGCTTATGATGATCGCGGGGGTCATCTTATTAAAATGGTAGGGGGAAACGTGCATGGTTGACTCGTATGTGAAGCAATTTGAATTGACTGTCTTACCTGTCGCTGCGCAGAACGAATTGCAGCTCGTCCGACACGAGCCAGGAGACGTCATCTGTACGCAAGGTGATGAAGCAGAGCATCTCCGCTTCTTAGTGAAGGGAAAGATTCGCGTTTCACATACCTCCGCTACCGGGAAGCGCCTCGTCCTCTCCTTCAAATATCCGCTCGATTTGATCGGGGACATCGAATATATTCAGCGTACCCCGTTTTTGAATACGGTCGAGGCGGTCACGTCAGTCGAGATGCTTGTCATTCGCTTCGAGGATTTGGTTCGACATGCCCACCACGATGTTGCGTGGTTACACTATTTATTAGAAGAGATCACAAGAAAATTTGAACGAAAATCTCAATCACTCAGCTTCAACTTGTTTTACCCTGTCGAAGTGCGCTTGGCGAGTTATCTGTTATCGATGACGCCGAATGACCAAACACTCGGCTCGACTGTCGACCAATTGACGGATATCGCTGATTTGATTGGGACGAGTTATCGTCATGTGAATCGGACGCTCCGGCGTTTCGTTGAGGCAGGATTGATTGAACGAAATCGGCGGGTAATCACGCTCGTCGATCGGGAAGGTTTGTTGGAGATTGTCGGGGAGAGCATTTATGAATAGGAGGGAGGCATATGGCGATTGGGATGATGCTTGCTGTCATCGGCGGAATGCTCGTCTGTGTGCAAAACACGTTTAACGCCAACGTCAAGAAGCATGTCGGGGCATGGGCGACGACGACGCTCGTTCTCAGTCTTGGATTTTTAGCATCGCTACTCATCGGTCTGTTTCAGGAAGGTGGTGGCTTGTTCCGAGTAGAGGAGATGGAGACATGGTACTGGTTCAGCGGAATCCTCGGCGTCGGGGTCGTCATGAGTGTGACGCAAGGGGTCGAGCGCCTCGGACCGAGTTATGCCATATCGATCGTCATGGTGTCTCAAATCTTGTTCGCGCTCCTTTGGGATACGTTAGGTTGGTTCGGATTGACGGCCGTCCCGTTCACATGGAAGACAGTCGTCGGGATTGTGTTAATCGTTGGTGGGGTGCTCGTATTTCAATTGAGTGGAAAGGGTAAACCAACTCGCGCGTCGATGAATCGAGCGAGTTAAATGTTAAAAAGAAGTTCCACGTTTTGAACAAGTTTGTCCATGCTGCTGTCGATTCAGTTGAGTATGACAGATCGGGTCCATCACCGTTGACTTCTATTCCGTTGATTGACCAGATGTAACCAAAACTTTTGACTCATTAGGAAAAAAAGGATAAAAAGAACAATTTGACCGAATCTTTTTTTGAAAAGATATGTATAATTTAGAAGAACAGGATAGAAGGGGGTAATGATATGCAACAAGTGATGGACATGGGATGGACAATTCTAAACTTAGGGTTGTTGACGATGATTGGAATCTTTTTATTCCGACTCCTTCGCCGGCATTCAAATTAATCAGCATCTGACAATCGTCAGATGCTTTTTCCTTTTTAATGGGAAAAACTCGAAAGTTTGCTTATAGATTGTTAAGATATAGATATCGATAAATTGGATGGTTTTTACTGTTGGAGGTGTGTAAGGTGTTACGTGAAGAACGAATGGAATACTTGTACGACAAGGCATGGACTAAAAAGGGTCCGCTACTAGTGATCATCATCGGTGTAGTGACGGCGCTTTGGCTATTGTTCAATGATTCCAGAATGAGCCTATCCCTGTTCATCTTTTGTGCGGCGATGCTCATGCCGCTTCTGGTAGCGACATGGCATAAAATCAAGTTGTTTTTACAGTTCAATGACTCATCCACGTACCAACGCTTTATTTATCTAAAAGGCATGATTCAGTTTATTCTCTTGATTGGTGTCATATCGATGATGGCGCTTTATGCACTGAAGTACATATCGCTTGATACGTTAAGCCTTGGCTGTGCGATGCTGATTGCGAGTTGTCTCATTCTCGAGTCATGGATTGACTGGAAAATTCTAAAGATTGATGACGAGCATGTGGTCGAGAGTTTGTTGGGATTGATGAACCGGGAGAAGCGTAGAGGATGAAACTAATCGAGCATAGTTTCCGTATAGAAAAATAAAGAACACACACAAGGGGGATTCGATGGTAGACCATGAAGTTAGATTAGAACAGATGTTGAAAGATGATGAAAAACGAAAGAAGCAATTGACCCTTCCGTTGATTGGGGCCATCGTCTTGACCTTCTTCTATATATGGACGACGAACGTCTTCTTGTTGTATGCTATGATTTTTTTCGGACAATTTCCTGCCTTATATAAATCATGGCACCGCAAGAAGTTATTACTGTCATTTAACGAAGACAAACGGTATCAACAACTCGTGCGATCTGAATTTTTATTGGGTCTTACCTCGCCATTACTTGTTCTCATACTGATTACCAGTGCGGAGCTTGAGTGGATTTCATTGTTCACTTTCGTTATCATTGCATTTATTGGAATCATAGTTCTGTTGATTCTCAGTTTTCCAATCGACCGCAAGCTAAAAGAAATCGATTCGTTACACGTGACGGGTGTTGAACTCGGTCATGTCCAGCTGCAACGGAAAAAACGAAAAAGTGAAGCGTGATGAATAAACAAGAACGCCTCCCCAAAATGGTGAAACAGGATCTCGATTCGCGAGGGGTCAGCGCGATATTTGGCATCATCGGTCTGTTTCTCCTTCTCGTTGTTTCGGTCATAAGAGGTATCACGGTGACGACGGTTGCCTTCTCTTTCCTCGTGACCCAACTACCGATGCTCTATCAAGCATGGCGACGGATGGAGTTGTTACGTACATTTAACGAAGACGAGGAATACCAACGTCTCGTTCGTCGAGAATTTCAAATCATCGTCGCCATGTTTGGATCACTTGGTGTATTTACTTTCCTCACGTGGTTCGTATTGGATTCGATGCAGGAACTACTCGGTGTCGCATTGATTGGCATCATTCCGCTCCTCATCTTGTACGTGTCGATGGACCGGAAACTACGTGAAGCGGACCCGGAGCACGTGACGAATCGGGAATTACGACGCGCACATCGTGAACAATAAAACTCAGCCCTGACACACGTCAGGGCTGAGTTTTATTATGAGAACATGGAAATGAGAAAGCCGCAGACGACCATGCCGATTGTATAGAATGTGAACCGGTATCGTTCCCAAAAAGATTCATTCATCGTGTCACCGCTACATCGTCAAGCGGCGTGTCAACCATCCGAACGAACGCTTCGTCCGGGTCGGTCGTTCCAGACTCGTCGAGCCAGTCTTGGAAGTCCCCTTCATACAAAACGCGTCCACCATGCAGGAAGATGACATGGGCATCAAGTTGAACCAAGTCATGTAACTGATGTGTGGAGATGAGACATGTCTTGCCCTCATCGACGAGTCGTTGCAGGCGGCGCATGATTTGAATGCGGGACGCCGGGTCGACCCCGCTCGTCGGCTCATCAAATAAATAGAGAGAACGTTTGATTGAAGATAAGAGCGTCACGAAGAGCCATTTCTTCTCCCCGACCGACATCTTCCCGAGTTTCATCGTCCATAGATGTTCGAACAGTTCTTGTTCGCGAGAAGTTGAAAGGTTATTCATATACGATTCGAGTTTCTTGAAGTCGGGACGTTGCGACAGACGTCCGATGAAATAGGCGAAGTCTTTCCCCGTCAACTCATGATGGTTGTACATGAGTTGTGTCAAATAGAGCATGTCCGTCGTCGGAACGAGTTCGAGTGATGTCTTGTCGACCGGAAGTGCCCCGGTCATACAATCAAACAGGGTCGTCTTCCCAGCACCATTTTGTCCAATCAAAACGTTCAGTTTATTCGATTGCAGTGTGAACGAGACATCATCGAGAACAGGACGTGCCGCTTTCGGATAGCGATAAGTGAGTTGGTTTACGTGCATAAGAACCTCCTAGCGTGTGATGAGTGAGACGAGACTGAAGCGTTTCAACGCAATCGCGCCGATGATGAAATACCCAAGTACAGAGAGGCCTGTCGCCCATACTCCGAACGAGAGCTCGACTTGAGTCGTCAGATGCAGCAACCCGAGCGCGAATTCGTGAAGCGCGTAGAACGGGTTGAGGAAGCTGAACCATTGATCAGGTGACTTGATCGCCAGTAAAAAGAGTGGGAACATCAGTATGTTCGCGAACGTCCCGAGACTCGATACTTTCACTGGAAGTGTCGTGATGGCGACACTGGCAACCGCGAACGGGATACTGCCAATCAATACGAGTAGAGACGTTGCAATCAACTTGAACGAAAAGAACCCGTGTACGAGCGTGACGACCGTTGTGAATAAAGTTAAGCTGATGGAGGCGAATAAGAGTTGCGCCAAGATGACGGCGATGACATATGTCAGTTTGTTGCCTGAGATCATCACGTACGTTTTCATCAGTCCGTATTCACGCATACGAGCGAGTTCGATGCCGACACCGTTCACATATGTAGCAAGAATAATATACACCCAGAAATAAGAGAGCCCTGGGTAGTATTCCGCTGTCGTTGCTTGGCGAATATCTGAAGATGACTGCGTCAAGGCGATTATGAGTGGGATTAAGAATGTCCAGATGAATGGAATCTTATCCGTGACGACAACTTTGGCATACATAAAGAAATAACTTGTGATTTGATGCATCCTGTTCCTCCGCTTGTCTATTTGATTGTTTGTATCGTTGCACAATATACGGAAGGTTATTGGAAAAAGTTTCAAAAAAATAATCCCTCATTGAACATGAGGGATAAAAGAATCACTTCACTTTGTCACGTTTCGCAATCTTGTCGCTCACTTGCTGACCGCTCAACGTCACCATCGGCATGCCACCGCCCGGATTGACGGTTCCCCCGACAAAGTAGAGGTTATGATAGAGTTCGCTCTGCTTCTTATGCTTGAAGCCACCGTTCCGATTCTTGTCGGCGACCGTTCCATAAATAGCACCTCGGTCCGATCCGTACGTCCGCTCGATATCATGAGGCGTCCATACGTCACGCGTCACCGTATGTTCACGCAAACCATCGAGACCCATTCGTTCCAATTTGTCGAGTACACGTTCTTCAAAAGCGGCGTACTCTTCTTCCGTGAACGGCACATTCTGAATATACGGAATGTGTGGCAAGATTTTGATGTTCTCATGTCCTGGTGGCGCTTGGGTCGGGTCGGTCTTGTTGACGTTGACGAGGTAAATCGTCGGATCGTCCGGAAGTTCATGTTTCTCAAAAATTTTATCCATCTGTTCATGCAAATTTTCGGAGAAGAAGAAGTTATGGTGCGCGAGTTGAGGATAGGCTTTCTTCACCCCGAGATGGAGGACGAATCCGGAGCTCGCCGGTTCATATTTATCGACGAGTTTGTCGACGTACTGTTTGTCGGCGTCGACCATCTTCTGATAGAACGGGATGACTTCCATGTTCGAGACGAAATAATCAGCGGAACGGAGACGTCCGTCTTCGAGCTCGATGGCGGTCACTTTCTCATTCACCGTATGTGCACGAACCACGCCTTCTCCGGTATGTAGCTTCACACCGATCTCTTCGGCGAGCTTCGTCAAGCCTTCCGCGAGCTTATGGGTGCCGCCTTCGACATACCAACAGCCTTGGGCATATTGCATGTAAATCATCATATTGAGGACGGCCGGTGCGTTATACGGAGACGACCCGACATATTTGACGTAATACGACAGCATATCACGAAGATGTGGATTGCTGATGCGCTTCTTGATGGCGCTATACATCGTCGACGTCAAATCGAATCCGAATAGGGTCGGGAAGATGCCCGTTTTCATGACGGCTTCTAATGGGGATTCAAACCCTTCGGCCAAGTATCCCTTCTCGGTCGTCTTATAGATGCGCGCTGCGTAATTCAGCAGTTCACGATATTCCTGCATGTCTTTTCGAGAGAGGGAAGGGTTTGCCCGCTGCATCTGTTCGAGGTCATGGTAAAGGTCGAGGACGGTATCGTCCGGGAAGAACGAGCGCCATTCGAGCTCAAGCCGCTTGATGGATACATAGTCTTCCATCCGTTTCCCACTTCCACGGAACAGTTTGTCGAAGATGTGAGGCATCGTTAAAATCGAGGGCCCGAGGTCGAAGCCGAATCCGTCTTGTTCGAGACGATTCACTTTCCCGCCGATGTGATCGTTCTTTTCGTAGAGTGAGACGTCGTAACCTTTTTGAGCGAGTGAGATGGCCGCTGACAAGCCGCCGAGCCCTCCGCCGATGACGATGACCGACTTTTCCACTGATGGCATATATTCGCCGCCTTTCCGAAGTGTTATTTTCAAAAAACAGAATGAGTGCTACCTCTTCTATTCCCGTTTCCAAATGAAACGAACATGCTTTTACGGATTTGCCACATCCACAAAGATGTCATCCCTGAACCGACAAAAGTTATGTATAGTAAGGGAACAGAGACTGAACGAAAGTAGGAATCTAAGATGATCGTAAAAACAATCACACTTCACTTTGCGAACGGGGATGAAATCACGATCCCGTTTGATGAGATTGAATCGTGTCGAATGCATGATATTCAAGACGGGATGCGTGTTGCGACGGATGGACAATTGATCAAAGAAAAAGTGATGCATGGACTCGACCTCGTATTGAAGGATTCGGCGAATCAATTGGAATGGACTGGCGAGGGTGGACCGTTTGACCGCATCCTAGGTATGTCGGATTTACAACATCTCGCCTTCGAGTTTGAAGGGATGCGAGAAAAGTCATACCGCATCGCCTGGCATGATTTAGAGGCGGTGCAAAATGCTTACCAGACGACAACTGAAGAAAATGGGAACTTACACGTGCACGTTCGAGTTTCGTAAAAATAGCCTCTCGCAATATATGCGGGAGGCTTTATTCGTTTGACTTCACACCGCCGGCAACGAGTGGTCCTTCATAAGTGATCGTATAGATAATCCGGGCGATGTCTTCCGCTGTCTCTTCCGAAGACGGATTGTTCAACCACTCGTAGATGACGCCCATGTGCGCTGAAGACAGATAGGCGACGAGATATGGAGGTGGGACCATCATCTTATCCGGATTAAACAAGGTTACAGGCGAGCGCTGAAACAAGGCAGCTTGCATAAACTTTCGAAGTTTTGCCTGGAACGTCGGGTCTCCGTTCGGGCCGAGGAGTGGCTTCATGATGATTTGGTTGTCTTCGATGAAACGGATGAACGGAATGAGGTAATGATACGAGTTGTTGGTCCGTTCTTCTCCGAAGATGTGTGGCAACTGATGAATCAACTTCTGTTCAGCCTCTTCAAAGATCTCGTCGACGCATTTCTCCATCAACTCGAACTTATCCACATAGTGACTATAAAATGTACCCCGATTGATGCCGGCCCGTTCAGTCAATTGCTTGACGGTGACGGCCTCAAATCCCTGCTCCTCAATAAGGCTGAAGAAGGCATCTTTGATCAACTTCTTCGTCCGGATGACGCGTAAATCGGTTTGTTCCATATTATTTCTCCTTTTCCTCAACACATTCATTGCATCTGTCGGAAAACCGACACGATGCCCGATATTGACGATTGTTGCCACAATGAACGGGGTCTATACTGAACATATAAACCAACACGGTGTCGATTATCTTGAGTATACACGATGAGGCGCCGAAAAGGAGTGACAGAAATGAACATTCAACTGCAACGCGTCGACAAGTCATTCGGTGACCAGCTCGCCATCGACAACATCGACTTCACCATCCCATCCGGAGAGATTTGCTGCTTGCTCGGACCCTCTGGATCTGGGAAGACGACGCTCATCCGACTTATGATCGGCGCCCTCGCACCGGACAAAGGAAGTGTCCATATCGGCGAAACGAAGATGCCAAACATGGACATGCTCCAACAAATCGGATTTATGCCGCAGAACGATGGTTTGTACGAAGACTTGTCGGCTGAGGCGAACCTCGCCTTCTTCGGCTCAATCTATAAGTTAGGGAAAAAGGCGCTCCAAGAACGTATCACCGAAGTGCTCGACCTTGTCGATTTAACGAACGACCGGAATAAGCTCGTCCGCAATTTTTCAGGCGGGATGAAAAAACGTCTGTCACTAGCCATCGCCATCTTGCATAAGCCGGATGTGTTGTTTCTTGATGAACCGACGGTCGGAATTGACCCAATCTTACGTCGTCAAATCTGGGATCAGTTTCAGGTGATTCGGAGGGAAGGGACGACCATCATCGTCTCGACGCACGTCATGGATGAAGTGCTCGAGTGCGACCGTGCCGCGCTCGTTAACAACGGACGGTTGATCGCCTATGACCATGTGCAAGATTTGCTCGACCAGACCGAGAACGGTCGCGTCGAAGAACTGTTCTTGATTGCTGGGAAAGAGGAGGTGGGTGACCATGCGTAACTTAGCGAAGCGTGTCATCTTTCAAACGTTGAATGATAAACGAAGCGTCGCCTTGATTTTGATTGCGCCACTTCTTATTTTGACACTCGTCTACTTCCTACTCGGTGACTCGGATTACGTGCCGACTGTCGTTCTGGACGACAATGCACCCGAACAGCTCGTCAATGCGTTTGAAGACGAGACGCTCGAAGTGGAACAGGCATCGTTCGATGATCCAAAAGTATATATCGAAGACAATGAACATGTCGATGCCGTGTTTGAAATGAATCAAGAAGGAACGACCATCACGTTACGCGAACCTTCGACGAAGTCGTCGAAGGCGGTTGGTGAGATTCAAGATGCGTTGACGACGCTCAATCCTGCAGCCGAGATCGATACGTCATTCGTCTACGGGGAAGAAGGACAGTCGACGTTCGATTCGTTCGGGTTTGTCTTCCTATCCCTCTTCTCGTTCTTCTTCGTGTTCATCCTATCGGCGATGGCACTCGTCAAAGAACGGAGTGGCGGTACGCTCGAACGACTGTTGATGACTCCGATCAAGCGAGGGCAAGTCATTTTAGGATATACACTCGGGTACGGAACGTTTGCGGTGATTCAGTCAATTTTCATCGTGCTCTATTCGATTTATGTGCTCGGTCTGTCTTCGCTCGGGAATATGGCGTGGGTCATGTTGACGATGCTACTCATGGCGGGTACGGCGGTGCTATTCGGGGCGACCATCTCGGTGTTTGCCCGATCGGAACTACAAGTCGTACAGATGATTCCGTTCACCATCATCCCGCAAGTGTTCTTCTCGGGACTTATCCCGCTCGACTTGATTCCATATGGTCTCGGGAACTTGAGTTACATCATGCCAATCTTCTACGGAGCGACAGCGATCAAGGAAGTCATGATTTACGGAAGTGGCTTCTCAGGAATCTGGGTGTATTTACTCGGTTTAATTTTCTATGCGGGGGTCTTGTATCTCTTGAACATGCGGGCGCTCGGGAAGTATCGGGGGCATTGAGTTATATAAACGTTAGCGAAGGATGTGGTACTTATAGAGTGCCATGGCTTTTTGTTCATCCATAAAAAAAGCACTCGGACCATTGTCCGAAATGCTCATTAGCGTTTGAGTAACAACATCACGCCGGTCACGAATAATGCGATTCCGCTCGCGAGTCTAACTTGTTTGCACGTCACGTTCTTTCACCCCTACATTTCCTCATCGTTTTGCTTTAGCGGCACGTTTTGGTGTTTTCGACATTTCTTGATAAATCGAAAGAATCTCGGTCCCGTAATTTCCTTTCGGCTGCATGGCCCATTTTTGGTGAAGAGATGGCCACGTTTTCGCAGAGCCTCGCTTGACGAGATGGAAGCGTGGGTCGACTTGTTTCGTGTTCAGTGCATCGTTTGAAGCGTATGCTTTTAGATGCTGAATTTGAGCAGTCACCCCTTGTTGTGGGGAACGGAAAAAGTGACCTTTTACACCATTTCCAGTCGTCCCGATTCCAGAGTAGTTATGCTGCTTCGGAAGGACATCGCCACCGTAACGGAAATAACCGGTTTCTTTCAATGCTTGTGCGAATGCGACATCCCCACGAACACCTTCCTTAGCACCGATGATGACGAAGAGTTTCGCCAAATCTTCGACAGACGTTTTCGCGAGCCGGACATCACGAGGATTCTTCTTTTTTACGTAATCCGCCATTTGTTGCGGAGTTAAAGCCGATACTCCCATAATAGCACGATTCTGCTTCTTCGGGGCCGCCTCAACGATTGATGCGGTCGAGAGAAGAGAAGATGTGATCAGCAGAAATGCGATCATTAAGCTAAAAAATTTTTTCATCATATGTACCCTCCTAAACGAATCCTATCCATTGAGAAATAATACCATATTAGGATTAAATTTTAATTTCAGATTTATTTATGAAGGGAATGAGAAATTAAAAAAGCCGATCTGAATCAATCATTCAGAACGGCTTTTCCTATAATTAATTCGCTTGTTTCAATTCTTCAACAGTTTCCGCATTGTCATCGAACTTCCGCACATCCACACGCTGCACGAAAAATGCCAGTAGGAGCGCCAAGAGATTCATCCCGAGTGCGACATAGAACGAATATTGAATCCCAGACAAGAGGGCTTGCTGAGTGATGGCACCCATCGAGCTCTCAGTGAGTGTCGCAGGATCGACTCCTGTCATCAATGATTCAGCTTCCGTACGTGTTACCGAGTTCATGATGGTCACGAGTACTGCCGTACCGATTGCACCGGATACTTGTTGGGCCGTGTTGTTGATGGCCGTTCCGTGTGGATTGAGGCGAGTCGGCAATTGGTTCAGTCCATTAGTCATGATGGGCATCATGACCATTGACATCCCAAACATACGCAACGTGTACGTCAAGACGATGTACGTATACGTCGAGTCAAGTTGGACGTTTGCGAGCATGTACGTCGATACCGCGGTGATTGTCAATCCGGTAAGTGCCAATAATTTTGGCCCGAATCGGTCAAACAGTTTACCCGTGATCGGCGACATGATTCCCATGATGATCGCACCAGGAAGAAGCATGAGCCCTGAATCGAGTGGGGAGATACCACGTACGCTTTGGACGTAAGCCGGTGTCAAAATCATACCTGAGAACATCGCGACCGCGTTTACCATCGCAATGACTGACGCGAGTGCGAACATCGGATGTTTGTAAGCACGCAAGTCGAGCAATGGTTTTTCCATATGGAGCTGACGATAAATGAATGCGATCAACGAGATGGCACCAACGATCATCGTCGCCAAGACGATTGGGTTATCCCAGCCGTCCGAGCTTGCTGAACTGACACCGTATAAAATCCCGCCAAATCCGAGTGTCGATAAGACGAGTGACAAGTAATCGAGTGACTGGTCTTTGTTTTGGACCATGACGTTCTCTGCTTTCCAAACAGCGAGCGCGAGACCGATGATGGCGAGCGGTAAAATCATTTCGAATAAGACGCGCCAGTCATAGTACTCGACGATATAACCGGAAAGTGTCGGTCCAATCGCAGGTGCCGAGATCATGACAAGTCCGAAAATCCCCATCGCCATCCCCCGTTTTTCACGCGGGAAGCTGACGAGCATGACGTTCATTAAGAGTGGTCCCATTGTTGAGGCACCTATGGCTTGAATCATTCGACCAGTCAACAACCAGCCGAAGCTCGGCGAGAAGGCCGCGATCGCCGTACCGATGGTGAAGATGCTCATCGAGGTGATGAACAAGCTTCGGTTAGAAAAACGAGTGATTAAATAGGCGGATGCCGGGACGAGCACACCCGTCACGAGCATAAAGCCTGTCGCGAGCCATTGAACGGTCGAGTAGTCTGCAATCTCGAGGTCGACCATGATCGATGGGAGCGCGACGTTGAGTAATGAGTTGTTTAAAAATGCGATAAACGCACCCGCAAAGAGGACCGCCAGCATAACGTAAGGCGGTTTCTTTTGGAATTCTGGTTTCATATGGATGGCTCCTTTATTTTCTAAATAGTTATGTGTTGGTAAGTGTCGATGAGATGATTTTATACCCGTTGTATAAATAAAGCAACCATTTTGTACTATTAGTCTAAAATGGTTTTCGGTGCTATAGTAAAGGTACAAACCAGACAGAACGGAGCCATGTAAGAATGAAAGAGAAAAAAAGAAAAGTCGCCGATATTGCCATGTCTCTCTTCATCGAAAATGGAGTGCAACACACATCGGTGCAAGAGATTATCGACCGTGCCAACATCTCCAAAGGGACGTTTTATAACTACTTCTCATCTAAGACGGATTGTGTCGCTAGTATCCTCGAGAACTTACGATATGATGCAGGGCAACGCCGAATCGAAATGCAGATGGGGCGGGATAAGCGAGATCGTGACGTCTTCATCGAACAGATTTCGATATTGATTCAATTGAACGAAGAGCGGAACTTGCACGCGTTATTTGAATCGATCATGTCGTCAAATGAGAATGAATTGAAGAAACTTGTTCTTCAACATCGTATTTATGAGATTGAATGGATTGCGATGCGTTTGACGGAAATTATCGGAGAGGCTGTCAGACCGTATTCGATGGAATTGACGGTGCTCTTCAACGGAATGTTGCAACATATCTTGTTTACGAACCGCATCACGAATGCTGCCTACTCTCCTCAAAAAGTCGTCCGAAGCTTATACACGTATGTCGAATTGATTGCCGCTCGGATGATAGAGACAGGAGAGCACGTCTTGAACCCGGTCACTGTCGATCAAATGCGTGGGACGACAGATAAACATCTCATAACAATCGAAGAATTGATCGAGATGGCTGCTCGCATCGAAGAGCATGTCGACATGACGGAAGAACAGCGAGATTTGTTCGATGCGATTTCGTTCGAACTTAAACAAGAGCGTCTTCGGAAAATCGTGTTAGAGCAATTGTTAAAGCCATTCCAACGGCTATTTAAAGGCGTGACAGGCGAGACGGAAGTGCAAAAGTTCACGAATCTCGTGTGGTTGTACACGCGGACACATTAAGGACAAAAATTTCTCGATACAGTAATATAGAAGAAACAAGGAATGGAAAAAAGAATCAAAAAGTTTCCTCGAAAAAGAATTGATTCCTACAAATCCATACGCTACAATCAAATTACCGAAAGCGCTTTCGGGAAGAGGGGAATGACATGGGTACGATTTATGATTTAGCCAAAAAAACAGGATTCTCGATCACGACAGTGTCCAAAGCGTTGAACAATTACAAAGACGTGAGTGACAAGACGAGAGCGAAGATTCTTCAAGCCGCTGCTGAGATGGACTACTTGCCGAACGCACATGCCCAGTCGTTATCGACGAAAAAATCATGGGCAATTGGGGTCATGTTCTCAGAGGCGAATGAAGTTGGGATGAAACACCCGTTCTTCAACGGAATCATCGAAAGTTTTCGTCACGCGACAGAGGAGCAAGGCTATGATTTGATCTTCGCCTCGCGGAATCTGCGTAATCGTGACATGAGTTACCTCGAACACTTTAAACACCGTGCGGTCGACGGCATCGTCGTCATCTGCTCGGACCGAATGGATGAGCAAGTTCAAGAGCTCATGCGAAGCGACATCCCGATCGTCGTCGTCGATATGGACAGCGCCAACTGTAGCGTCGTCTATTCCGATAACATCGAAGGGGCACGTCTCGCCGTGAATTATCTGTATGAACTCGGTCACCGAAAAATTGCCCACATCGCTGGGGATGAAACGATTGACGCCGGAGCAGCTCGAATCAAAGGATATGAACTTGCGATGCAAGAACTGAACCTTACGATTCGACCAGACTACCTCGTCAACGCCGGTTTCTTCTCGGTTGAGGAAGGGAAGCAAGCGATGGAACGATTGCTTGAACTAGACGATCAACCGACTGCAGTCTTTGTAGCAGGGGATCAAATGGCAATCGGTGTCATCGAAGCGATTCACGAACATGGTCTTCATGTCCCGAATGACATCTCAGTCATCGGATATGATGACATTGAAATGATTCAATATATCACGCCGAAACTGACAACGATTCGCCAAGATACGGACGAAATCGGAGAAGCGGCAGCAGAACTTTTACTTGAACAAATGACCGCGAAAGAGCGACTCACTGAACGTCGCGTCATTCCGGTACGCTTAGTCGAACGGGCATCCTGTGCACCGGTCAAACAGTGATTTATAGCCAATGATATTTCGAAGTCGCTCTCTTTTCTTCAGTGGATGGAGAGGGGAGCGCGATTTCGAAATTCATTTTTTAGAGAAAATCGAAACCGCTTTCGATATTTTATTTCGACTAAACCGAAAGCGCTTTCGATAATTTTAAGCCTCTTTTTGCAAGCGCTTTCTACTATTACTTATAAAAAGGATGGGAACAACACATGCGTAAATTAGTCAGCTTACTTACACTCGGAGCACTTTCAGTTGGCGTCTTGAGCGGCTGCTCAGACAGCGAAGGCGGAGCTTCTGAATCAAAAGATGACGTCTTAAAAGTTTGGTCATTTACGGACGAATTAAAAGAACCAATTAAAACTTATGAAGAGAAGAACGGTGTCAAAGTTGAATTGACTATCGTCCCGATCGCGGACTATCCAACGAAATTGAAGCCAGCACTTGAGAGTGGCGTTGGCGCACCGGACGTCTTCACGGGAGAAATCGCATTCCTTAAACAATGGGTTGATGCAGGTTATTGGGAAAACCTTTCGGACGAGCCATACAGTGTCGATGAAATCGCAGACAACTACGTCCCGTACGTGTTTGACCTCGGGAAAGATAAAGATGGAAACGTTCGCGCTCTTTCATGGCAAACGACACCAGGTGGCGTTTACTACAAACGTAGCTTAGCAAAAGAAGTACTTGGTACAGACGACCCGACTGAAATCGGCGAAATGATGAGTTCGATGGACGGCGTCTTCGAAGTTGCTGAGAAGATGAAACAAAAAGGATACAAGATGTTCCCAGACGAAGGTGCGATCCGTTGGTTCTCACAAGGAGCAAACCCAGAAGCGTGGGTCAACGATAAAAACGAACTCGTCTTGACAGAAGATAAGATCAACTACATGGACTATGCGAAAGAACTTCGTGAGAAGCAATACACTGCGCTCGCACCAGAATGGTCACCATCATGGTTCGAAGGAATTGATAAGCCAATCAAAGTGAAAGAGAACGGAAAAGAGACAGAGACACAAGTCTTCTCATACGTCCTCCCAACATGGGGTCTCCACTCTGTATTAAAAGAGAACGCGAAACAGACTGCAGGTGACTGGGCTGTCACAAGCGGACCAAGCCCATACTTCTGGGGCGGTACATGGCTCGGAGTCTATGAAGGATCGAAAAACAAAGAAGCCGCTTACGACTTCGTAAAACTCATGACACAGGATGAAGAATTCTTGACAGAGTGGGCACAAGAGACAGGCGACGTACTTGCGTTCAACCCGGTCACAGACAAAATTAAAGACGACTTCAGCGATGAGTTCCTCGGCGGACAAAACAACTATGAGTTCTTCCTCGATGAAGCA
Source organism: Exiguobacterium sp. s123 (assembly GCF_018617075.1). Classification (GTDB taxonomy): domain Bacteria; phylum Bacillota; class Bacilli; order Exiguobacteriales; family Exiguobacteriaceae; genus Exiguobacterium; species Exiguobacterium profundum. The sequence continues at coordinate 66,788 of NZ_JACSJL010000010.1, forward strand.
GATGAAATCACACCAGGTATCGTCACGAAATACGACCAACAGCTCGATACACTTTATGGTGCATCTGTCCTTCAGTATGTAGAAGGGAAAAAGTCAAAAGAAGAAGCGATTGAAGAGTTCAAAAAACAAGCGAAGAACGCTTACCCAGACATCGTTGTAGACTGACGATGACCAACACGAGGGGGGGAGCTCCCCCCTCGGTTCTTATGGAAGGAGAAATACACGTGAAAAAACTAGATCGTTACGGCTATCTGTTCATCGCCCCGTTCTGGGTCGTCTTCTTGACATTCAGCATCTATCCGGTCCTCTTAACGCTTTATTATAGCTTCACGAACTATACGGGGAGCCCGGGTGAAGAGGTCGTCGGGTTTGCGAACTACACACGGTTGTTGACGGATACGTACTTTATCGAGGCGTTTTTCAACACCATCAAAATTTGGGGAATTAACTTCGTCTTGCAGATTGGATTGGCGCTTCTCTTGGCACTCATCTTCTCTGATCTTCGTTTGAAGTTAAAAGGACTCTCGTTCTTCCGCTCGTTCTTTTATCTTCCAAACTTGATCACAATCAGCTCGGTCGCGCTCTTGTTCGGTATTTTGCTCGACTGGCAGCACGGTTCACTCAACATGGTGTTGATGAAAATCGGCTTGATTTCGGATCCAATCAACTGGTTGGCAGAACCGGTGACGGCACAGTTATCCGTTTCACTCATTTTGACATGGATGTGGTTCGGTCACTCCTTCATCATCGTCATGGCGGGTGTATCAGGAATCTCGACAGATTACTTCGAAGCCGCTCACATCGACGGTGCAAACCGTTGGCAGATGTTTACGAAAGTGACATTGCCGCTCTTAAAACCAATTCTTCTCTACATCATGATCACATCACTCATCGGTGGACTTCAATTGTTCGACCTTCCGATGTTGATCACCGATGGAATCGGTTCACCAGACGGTTCATTGAACACGATGGTGCTTTACTTGTACAACCAAGCCTTCAAGTACAACAACTATGGCTATGCGTCAGCGGTCGCTTACGGCCTATTCTTGATCACGCTGATCTTCTCGGCGGTCGTCTTCAAGGGTATGTTCCGCAAAGAGCGCGCGACACAGAAGGGGGCGTAAGCAATGGAACAAAATGCGGAATCACGGCGAATGCTTCCAGATAGCGAAGCGCAGCCGAAACGGAAAGAGGAGCGTCCGCTTAAAGTGGCGCCGCCTTCTAAGAAGACAACGAATAAGCGATTCGCACGAGGTTTGATTTATACAGGGCTCATCCTTCTCGCGATTATCTGTTTCATTCCGTTCTTGATGATGATTGTCAATGCGACACGGACGAATGGAGAAATCATGGCTGGGTTCTCACTTCTTCCTGGGACGGCGCTCGCAGACAACTATGCGACGCTCAGCGAATACATCAACATTTGGAACGGCTTCAAGAACAGCTTGATCATCTCTGTATCGGTGACGGTCTTGTCTGGTTACTTCTCAGCCCTAACGGCTTACGGCTTTACGTTCTATAACTTTAGAGGGAAAAATGCGATGTTCATCTTCATGCTTGTCATGATGATGGTGCCAGCGCAACTCGGACTCATTGGATTCTATGAGATCTCAAAAACGCTCGGTATTTTGGACACGTTCATTCCATTGATTGTCCCAGCGATTGCAACACCGTTCACCGTCTTCTTCATCCGTCAATATACGCAAGCGACGCTTCACATCAGTTTGATTGAAGCGGCACGGATTGACGGTGCGAGCGAGCTACGTATTTTCCACACAATCGCACTTCCAATGATGATGCCAGCGATTGCAACGATGTCGATTTTTACGTTCATCGGCTCATGGAACAACTACTTGATGCCACTTGTCCTCTTGTTCTCGCCTGAGAAATACACGTTGCCTGTTTTGATGGGCTTCTTGAAAGGATCACAAGTCGCAGAGAACCTTGGCTCGCTTTACCTGGGCATCGCAATCTCGGTCGTACCGATCATGATTGCCTTCTTGTTCCTATCGAAGTACATCGTCAGCAGTATTTCGGCAGGTGCTGTCAAAGAATAAATATAGAGAAAAGAGGAAAACACTATGCATTTTAAGAAAGACTTCGTATTCGGGACAGCCACGTCCTCGTACCAAATTGAAGGCGCACATAACGAAGGAGGCCGTACTCCTTCCATCTGGGATATGTTCTGTGACATCGATGGGCGCGTGTTTGAAAAGCATAACGGCGATGTCGCATGTGACCACTACCATCGTTACGAAGAAGACATTCAGCATATCAAAAAGCTAGGTGTCGACACGTATCGATTCTCCATCGCGTGGCCACGAATCTTCCCTGCCAAGGGAGAGTACAACCCAGAAGGGATGGCGTTCTACAAAACCTTGGCGCTGCGTCTCCGTGAAGAAGGAATCAAACCAGCCGTCACCATTTATCACTGGGACCTTCCGATGTGGGCTCACGAAGAAGGTGGCTGGGTCAACCGTGAATCGGTCGACTGGTTCCTCGATTATGCGAAAGTCTGTTTTGAAGAGCTCGATGACATCGTCGACTCTTGGATCACTCACAATGAGCCTTGGTGTGCCGGCTTCCTCGGCTATCACGTCGGTGTTCACGCACCGGGTCATCGTGATATGAACGAAGCGGTGCGCGCCGTGCACCATATCTTGTTGTCGCACGGAAAAGCGGTCGAGTTGTTGAAGCGAGAGATGACGTCCACGACCCCGATCGGCATCACGCTCAACTTATCACCGATGTACGCAAAGACGGATTCGGCGAATGACCGCCTTGCGATGAACAATGCCGACGGGTATTCGAATCGCTGGTTCCTCGATCCGGTCTTCAAAGGTGAGTATCCGGTCGACATGATGAACTTGTTCTCCAAATATGTGCATAACTTTGATTTCATCCAACCGGGTGATATGGAGACAATCTCGACAGCTTGCGATTTCTTCGGTATCAATTTCTACAGCCGTGGCATTGTCGAGTTTAACGCAGCAAATGATTTCTTGAAGGCAGACGCTTACTCGGACTACGAGAAGACGGGCATGGGCTGGGATATCGCCCCGAACGAATTCAAAGACCTGATCCGTCGTTTACGCGCCGAGTATACTGACCTTCCAATCTACATCACAGAGAACGGCGCCGCATTTGACGACGTGCTGGAAAATGGCGAAGTCCATGACGATAACCGGATCGACTACGTCCGCCAGCACCTCGAAGCCGTCTCTGACCTGAACGATGAAGGCATGAACATTCAAGGCTACTACCTCTGGTCGCTCATGGATAACTTCGAATGGAGCTTCGGATACGAGAAGCGCTTCGGTATCCTCTATATCGACTTCGAGACACAAGAGCGTATCTGGAAAGACAGCGCGAAGTGGTATGCCGGTGTCATCGCCGACCGTAAAGCCAAACACGCAGATAGCGTCGAGGCGTAACATGCATCCATCCCTGCCGCTACGGGGATGGATTTTTTGTGTGGAATGCTATCTTTTTGGGAACGAGGATAGGGGAGGGATGTTCTATGAAACGTGAGTTTGCGACATACGAAGTGACGGGTTATGACGACCTTGGGAAAATCAAATTCGTTCATTTGAGAGAAGGCGAGTTCGTGTTGCCAGTTGAGATCAAGGGGGACGACTTACGAAAAATCAAAAAGATGATGGAACTCAATCCAGGTGTGACTGTGATTATTCATGCGGCGATTGACCAGAGACGGATGCGACTGCTTGAGGTGGATGGCTACTCGCTTCGGAAAGAGGATACGTAAAACGCCAGCACCGAAAAATCGGGCTGGCGTTTGTTTACATAGATTGGGCAACGAAACACCAGGATAAATCTCACGATTCGCTCGTGATGACGCACAAAAGTCACCGACCATGAAACGGTTCGGTGACTTCGTTGGATTGACTGATGCGTTTGACTCGTTTCAATACGTTCCGTTTCGGTAAATTCGGGTAATCATGCTGAATGCGTTCGACGCAAGACACGATGGTTTCGGTTCGTAACAGGTGGATGATCTGCTGATCGATGGAATCAAGTTCAAGAGGTACGTCTTCTTTCGAATTCTCACGATTTAGCCAAAATGATGCACCGAATAAGTGTACGAATACAATCGCCATGACGGTGAGCGTCGATAAATCGATAGACGGAAAGAGTGTCAGTACGACGTATAGACTGATTCCGCTCACTGTTCCGTGAAGAATGGTGTCGATTAGACGCGGTATGTTCGAATGAACAAACGAGCGTAATGCTCCCGTTAACGCATCAACGAACAAACTGAGGATTGTCGACAATAGATAGAAACAACCGAGCATCGCAAGAGTCGATAAGATTCGGAACGGTGTGTCTTCAAGCAGATAGATGAGAATCAAATCGACGGCAAGTAGCGGGGCGAGTGCGAGTGTTAAAATTAATGCGCCCCAACCGAGTCCAGTCACAGCCTTCATGAGACATGTGCACGATATCGTCCGAGTGCGATGATGGCACAGAAGAGACAGACTGTATGGATCACGATTCCGATGAGCATGGCATACGGCAAGATCGATTGGAAGCCAAGACCGAATGCAAGGGCGGCGCTCGATAGGATCAGAAAGCTCGGCGTATAATTTCGGACGGTTGTTTTCTGCTTCTTCGCATGTACCATAAAGTATCCCGCAATGAGTAAAAAGACAGGAAACAACAGGATGGGGTAGACCGATTGAAGCGCCAATCCGAGTAATCCGGACAGACCAGCGATAACGGCGAATATAGAAGGGTAATAAGCTTTCAAATTTCCAACTCATTAACTCTTTTCCCTAAATATAACAGCCCTCCTCATTATTGAGAAGGGCTGTCGTTTTTGTTTCAGGCTGATGCTTGATCTGAGCCTTCTTGTGCTTGCAATTCTTCACCATACGAAACGCGGTCTTGAATGCGAACGAACGGGAGGTAGATGGCTACGGCCATGGCAATCGTTGCAATCTGTAAGAGCGCAGCACGCCATCCGCCAATCAAGAATCCAGAGATGACCGGAGGTGTCGTCCATGGTACTTGAAGCGCGTTGAACGGCTCCACCCAACCCCAAAGGATGGCGAAGTACACCATGAATGAAGCGATGGCCGGCACGATAACGAATGGGACGAACATAATCGGGTTGAAGACGATTGGCATCCCGAAGATGACCGGCTCATTGATGTTGAAGATACTTGGGGCAAGTGACAACTTCCCGAGCTGCTTCAAGTGTGCCGAACGAGCAACAATCAGTGTCGCAATGATGAAACCGATTGTGATCCCTGATCCACCGAGTTTCGTGAACACGTCGAGGAATTGAATCGTAACGATTTTTGCGTTCTCGCCAGCGACGAGCGTACCACCAGCATCGAGGATGGCTTGGTTTTGAAGCGCGTTCGCTGTGAGAAGGGGTCCCATGATTCCCATGAGGATTGCGGCACCGTGAATTCCACACCACCACATGACGGACATGAGCACCATGATGATGACGGCTCCAGCGAGTGTGTCAGTCAAGTTTTGAAGCGGTGCTTGAAGGACATCATAGATGACTTCTGTGAACGTACGCTCTGCCACCGCTTGGAAAATCGCAAACGTCGCAACGGCGAGCGAGATGATCGCCAAACCAGGAACAAGTGCAGAGAATGAGTTCGATACGCCTGGCGGGACACCGTCTGGCATTTTAATACTGATCCCGCGTTTGATGAACTGCGAGTAGATGAATCCGACTGTCAATCCGACGAGGATGGCAGCGAGGACACCTTGTCCACCTGTCCATACTTTCGGGATAACCCCAGAAACAGTTTCTCCGCCTTCAGACAAGACAGAAGCTTGTGTGATGATGAGGAACGAGATGATTCCGAGGATACCAGCTGGTACGCCTTCGATTTTTTCGTTCTTGACGTACGAGTAAGCGATTCCAAAAACACCGATCAAAGCAAGGATGTCAAACGTCGCGCCGACGACTTGCGTGAGCGGGAGTGACCAGTCTGCCCCGAATAGACCTGACATGAAGTCAGCCCAACCTGGAATCGGTAACGCCAGGATGAGAAGGAACAGCGACCCGATGATGGTCATCGGCATCGTGAGGATGAACCCGTCCTTAATCGCAAGGACGGGCTTGGCGTTCGCGAAGCGAACAAAAGCAGGGGTGAACTTTTCAAATACTCTTTCTAAGCGGCTCATAGGGGAACCTCCTTATAGGTCTTCAGCGCGCGTGGCGATGATCTCTTTATACCAATGGAACGACTGTTTCTTCTTCCGTGCGAGACCGTTGTTGTGGTCAACGTAGATGAAGCCGTATTGTTTCTTATAACCGTTCAACCAACTGAGAAGGTCAATTGCAGACCAAGCGTAGTAACCGGCAACGTTAATGCCTTGTTGAACAGCGTGTTTGACTGCACGAAGGTGACCTTCGATGTACTCGATTCGTGGCGTGTCCATGATTTCACCGTCGACGATCGGGTCGACATCACCGAGACCGTTCTCTGTGATATAGATTTTGACGTCGCCGTAACGATCTTTCAGCATATGCATTCCAGCGAGGAACGCTTCCGGTGAGATTTCCCAATCCCACTTCGTATATACTTTGTCATCCATCTTGACCGTCTTGTAGACGCCATCGAACGATGGGTTACCCGGGCGACCTGTCGAGTTCTCACGACCACCGGCCATGACGAGCGCCGAGTCATTTTTCATGACGCGCTGCGGGCTGTAGTAGTTGAGACCGATAAAGTCGTTCATCGGAGCGGTACGCTTCAAGACGTCGAGTTCTTCCTCTGTCATTTCAGGAAGGAGACCTTGTTCATGTAAACCGTTCACGACGTACTCTGGATATTCACCTTTCAAAATCGGGTCATAGAACCAATGTGTCGCATAAGCGTTCGCATGCATTTCGGCAAACTTGTTCTCCTCTGCGTCATCGATACTGAACGCCGGGTTGAACACGTGTGTGATCCCGATTTCGCCAGTGTGACCGTTTTGTTTGAAGAGTTCGACGGCACGGGCGTGAGCGACGAAGACGTTATGTGTCGTCTGGAAATAACCTTTGACGTCGCCTTCGATGCCTGGTGGGTGTGCGCCTGTTAAGTATCCAAGTGAGCAGAAGATGACCGCCTCGTTGAACGTGATCCAGTGGTTGACACGGTCACCGAACGATTGGAAGCAAGTATCCGCGAAACGGACGAATGCGTCAACCGTCTCTTTGTTCTTCCAACCGCCTTTTTCTTCAAGTGCTTGTGGGAGGTCCCAGTGGTAGAGCGTGACGAATGGGACGATGTCATATTTCAAACATTCATCGATCAAGTTGTTGTAAAACTCGAGTCCTTTTTCATTCACTTCACCTGTACCGTTCGGGAAGATACGCGGCCATGAGATGGAGAAGCGATACGATTCGAGTCCCATCTCCGCCATGAGCGCGATGTCTTCCTTGTAACGATGGTAATGGTCGACTGCGACGTCGCCATTTGTATTTTCAAATGTCTTACCAGGAATTTTCGAGAAGACGTCCCAGTTCGAGAGGCCTTTCCCGTCCTCGTTCCATGCGCCTTCGACCTGGTAAGAGGCCGAAGCGGCACCGAACAAGAAATTGTTAGGCATTTTCAAAGTCATCACCTCAGATTATTTATTTACAAGTTTCAATGAGTGGTCTAATACTTTTGCACCGTTCATCATGCCGTAGTCGACTGTGTTGATGACGTCGATTGGAACACCTTTTGGTTCGCAGATTTGCTTCCCTTTTGAAAGGAGGTACTTCACTTGTGGTCCGAGAAGTGCAACGTCGATGTTGTCAACGTAAGTTTCCATCTCCGATTCTGGGTAAGCTGCGATTTCAGCTTCGATACCACGTTCAGAGGCAACCGCTTTCATTTTTTCTACTAACATACTTGTTGACATACCTGCCGCACAGAAGAGTCCGATTTTAATCATTATTGATCCATTCCTTTCAATTCGTTGATTTCGTTTTGCATATTCATCATATATCCAAGCATTTCTTTGACGAGAATCGTGTTCATCAAGTGATCTTGCGCGTGCACCATGAGGACACCGACCGTTGCCGATTTACCTTGTGCTTCGAGCGTCACGAATTTCGTTTGAATCGCATGTGCTTCTTTTAATGTCGCGTCACCAGCAACGACTGCTGCCTCGGCTTCGTCTTTCTTTCCTTCTTGCATGAGGAGCATCGCTTGATGGTAGCTCGCTTTGGCGTCACCCGAGAGGGCGATGAGACCGAAAATATCTTCCGGTGAGATCTCGATTGTTTCAGAAACCATAATATCTCTCCTTTTTGTATGGATAACTAAAATTCATAGGTACAAATATTTTCTACACGTTGATAGTAGCACGAAAGCGTTTTCGTGTAAACCCTTACTTTTCGAAAAAGTGCATAAAAAATGCGCGCGAGAAAAGCATCTCTCGGGCGCGTTTAGGACTTGATGTTCGAGACTTTGAGCATTTTGACATGTTTAAAATGATGGATGGAACGAGAGACGTCGAAGATTTGTCCATTCGTCAAATAGACGGTGTTGTCGACAATCAAGGCTGGATCATTCTCGTTCAGGTCGAGCAGGTCGGCGCACTCTGAATCTAAAAAGTCTGCGTAAATGACTCGGTCAGCGAATCCGATGGCAAGTTTTTGATCACTTCGTAAATATGTGTAGATCGACTTTTGGACGATGTTCTCATCTAAGTAGATGACGAGCTCTTTTCGGAAGTATGAATCCTCTACAGAGAACGGATGATCATCAACGAGACGTAGACGTTTCACGAAGTAGACGGGTGTCCCAATCGGGCACTTCATACGTTCGGCGACCTCATCGTTCGCCACCGTCTGTTCGAAATGTAAGACGCGTGTCTCGACTTTTCGACCGCTGAAGTCACTTGTTAAACCTTGGAGCTTTTCTAAATTGATGTAATCGCTATTGTAATGGTCACGGACGAAGACGCCGCTCCCTTGAACTTGATAGACGTATCCTTTGTTGACGAGGATCTCGATCGCTTTTCGGACCGTATTGCGGCTGACGCCATATTTATTGGCATACTCATCCTCGGTCAATAATTTATTCGTATGTTGGTAGACGTGATTGACGATGTCCGCTTCAATCTGACTTGCAACTTGCTTGTACTTCGGAGACATACAGTTCTACACCTTTCAAAAAAATTTGTGGGAATGAATTTGGTAACAGTATAGCAGATAACCTTTGTAAGCGGATACGTTTCGTTCGTCAATTGTTGAAAAAAGTCGAACGATTCATTGCGAGAATATTCGGAAAATGTGAAACAATAATGGCATAGAGTACGTATAGAGGAGTAATGCACAGGAAAGAAAGGAAGTGCTCTAGTTGACTGAGACACATTGGTATACGGAAGAAACCACATGGCGCAAGTTACACCTTCGGGTCGGCTATACATTATTGGTATTTGTTTTGACGGCCATTATTTTATCCTTTTTCGGACGTTACGTCTGGTTGACAATCCCTTTCGTCTTGATTGGAATGGCCATGATTGGATTAGATGTGAAAAAGTATCGGATGCGTCGTACGTATATGAAGGACAGAGATGCCGTACGGTTACTGAAGTGGAACCTGCTTTATGATTTGATCAGTTCAGGTGTGCTCGTCTCCTTGATTTCGACTCTGCTCATTTTTCAATATGACAGTTTGACGTTAGCAATCGGATTACTCGTATGGGGAGCAGTAAGCGATCAGATGTCACGGATGTTTCAAAAGAAGTTAAATGAACGTGTTCCGCTGTTACAGCAGTTAGATTTGGAGCGACGAAATCAATGATTGAACGGATGACACAAGAAAAAGCATGGAAGCGTTTATTCGACCAATGGATATTCGGCTTGTTTGGAACATTTGTAGTGCTGATGTTACCAATCAGTTTATTAACAGATGATCTTACGTGGGGCGTGCTGTATATCGCCTGTACGCTCATTCCGCTGAACATCTTATATGTGAAGCGTTATCGAATGCGCCTGAGGTTTCAACCAGAATTGAAAGGATTGTATCGTCGTCAACTCGTTCGGGACGGGATCAACAGTGCTGCCTTTTTCCTCGCGTTGAATCATCAATTATTGTTCGCCTCAAACGTGGCGTATATGGGTGTCACGATATTCATCGGTGGTGCAATGCTATTGACGTTGAACGTGAACAAACAAACGAAACAACAAGATATGGAGTATATACATTTCGACAAGGAGGCGATATAGGTGGAGCACGACGTAAAGTGGATGCGACGAATGCGAGGTTATGCCGTACCCATTTTGATTCTTTATGTCACGGCCATTATTGTCGCTCTCTTATTAGAGAAAATGTGGCTCATCCCCGTCATGGCGTCGGTCTCTATGATCATCGTCGTGATGGGCTATCAAGAGATGCGTATCATGTGGCGAATGACAAAACATCCGAAAGCTCATCGAATGCTTATATTCCAATACGTATTCGAATGGGTGGATGCGATTTTGTTGACGGCGCTCATGGTGACACTTCTGACAGCGGAAGATTTTGGTCTCGTGATAGGTCTCTTTTTTGGGATATGGGGAGTACTCAGTCCGATTCGGCAGAAGTGGTTCACGAAGCAACTTAAACAAATCGATCCGGAATTACCGACGTATGAGGAAGTGATTGAAGGGAGTGTCGCACATGAATCGTCAAGTTGAACTTACAGTCGCGCATGCTAAACAATTTGATCGATTCTTTGGCTGGCCGGTACTCGTCATATTCCTCATTTCGTTCATCACCATGTTACGGATACAGGCGACGTGGGTCATCCCGGTCATGTTGGTCGTATCCATTGGCATGGCTTATAAAGGATATATGGAATATCGAGTCATTCGCCCTTTTGCCGAACATCAAAACGTCGTTCGGGTGTTGCGATATCGACTCGTTGACTGTTGGATTAGTGCTGTTTCGTTATTTGTGCTCTTCATCCCGATGTATGTGAACGAAGATGCCTTCATCCTGACCGGTGGGATCGTCGCCCTTTGGGGGTTGACGAAATCGTATCGAGAGAAGAAGTGGGAAGAGCGAATCCATACGCATCAGTCAGGATTACCAACGTATGAAGCGATACTAGAAAGCGAGGGAGCCATATGGAACCATCACCAAAAGTAAAAGCGCAAATCGACACGATTCTAAAAGTAGACCGCTTGACTAAATGGGGTGTCGGCATCATCGGAATCGGACTCGTCGTCAGTTTTTTGATTTATGCCTCGTATTGGACACTCTCAGATGGTGTCGTCACGGGAACATTATATGCGGTGCTCGCCGCAATCTTAACAGGTATTTTTATCCAATATCGGATGTGGTTGCGCTTTGTGACGAATCAGACGGCACGTAACCTCTTATCGTTCAAGATGATGGCACATACGCTCGCTTTGACGGGTGTCGGGATTTACGGACTCTTTTACTTCACGAGTGAAACGACAGGTCCACAATCGTTCCGTATGTTCCTCCTTTCGCAACTGACGTTTTTCGGGATTGAATACTTGGCGAAGCGGTTCGACCGCGTCATTCAGTCTTACGATGAAAACTATTTGACGGATCAAGATTTAAAAGAAATTCGTGAAGTCCGCGAATACGAGAAGGAGCAACGTCGTGAACAAACGTGATCAGATGAGAGAGCTTGTCAGAGTGGAAACTGAAAAGAATGGAGTCTTCACTTTTCTGTCGTGGATGATCTGTATTGTGCTGTTTGTTGCGACTGAAAAAGGATGGGTGTCAGCAGGAACTGTTCTTTTGATTGGTCAATTTGCGGGTCTATTTGCGATTAAAAAATCTTGGAAGAAAGAAACGATTCAATTGAAGTATTTAACGAATCGAGACGCCAAACGTCACATACACTTGATGTCGATTTTTAATTTTTTGACGTTCCCGATTTTGCTCATCCTCATGTTCGGATGGGTAACGAAACAAATTGAGACACCTTACTTTATTGGGTTGATGGTCACTGGAGGTGTCATATCCGTCATCGGTCATAAATGGTACGAGCGATATATGGTTCGTCTTGATGAGAACTACGTCACGGAACGTGAATTAAGAGAAGAACAAAAATGGGGGGGCGCGTGACTCACTCGAGAAAGTAGGAAGATGAAGTGAGGATTGCGACATATAATATTTGGAATCATGACACGTCATGGCAAAAACGAATCGATGCGATTTGCCAAGAAGTGAAACGAATCGACGCGGATTTGATTGCACTGCAAGAAGTCTGTTCTTATGAAAAAGGCAGTGTGGCTCATGACATTGCGAAAGCGACGGGTTATCCGTACTGCGTCTTTCATCCTTATCCCGACTCACCGGACGAAGGACTCGCTTTTTTGAGTAAAGTCCCTTTTTCTTCAGTTGAAGCGATTTGGGAAGAGGATGTGGAAGAGTCAAACTTTTGTGCGACCCGAGTGACGCTTACGTTCGGCGGTCAGGAATGGGGCATCACGAATGTGCATCTGAATTGGCGTTCCGTGTCGATTCGAGAACGTCAGATGGCAACGGTGCGAAGTTGGCTACACAAAGGACGTCAAAAATCGGTCGAGGTGTTATGTGGGGATTTCAATGACCATCCTCAATCCATTATCTATCATGACATATCGGATGCAGGGTGGCGGGACGTGACGACGTTTGTTGCGGAAGAGCCACGGGCGACGCTAGACGTAAAGCACAACCCGTACCGACAATCCTCTCATCTCGAGCAGTCTGAACGATACGATTGGATTTTGATCCGTTCCGAGTGGAAAGACGTTGAGGTTCAGCATGTCGATGTATTCGGAGACATGCGAACGAGTAGGGATGTTGTACCGAGTGATCATTACGGTGTGATGGTCGACTTTACCGTGAAATAATGGGAGGATGTGCTGCGGCGCGTCCTTTTTTATTTGAACAGGCGAGCGATGAATCCTGCGCATGCTAGGAACGGTATGACGAAAAGGAGCCCGAGCCATTGATCGCGCCAAACAACAAACCAGAAAGCAGCTTGCAGACATAGGATGCCGACTGCGGCAAAAATCACGAAAAAGAATGCTTTCTTACGGGTGGAGCGGTCTTCCCACCATTCCTTGAAATAAGGGAAACTGCAGAGAAAAGCCATAGCCATGAAGAAAATCGCAGGAAACAACATGACATCCCCTAACGTGCTATTGCCTTCAAATTCGAGCCACCTGGATAAGACGGATAACAAAATGCCGATCAATAGGAAGATTCCACCCATGTGTTTCCCCTCGTTTCTTTACTCGTTACTTGTATCATGCCCGTTCTCTCCCTACTCGAAAACCTGATACATTGATGGCATTTTAGTGAAAGTGGTGACTTTTACATGAACGGTAAAAAAGTATTTAACGACAATTTTTCGGATTGCTCTATCCAACACGGCTTGTACTCGATAGCATGAAAGCGTATCTGGAGAAACGGCTAGGTATGAAGTGGAAGCGCCAGAACTCTGCGGAGTTGACGAGGACGAAGGTGATCGAGATTTCGGCGGATGCCTTCCAGTCGCGTGTCACGACTGAGAGAGTCTTGATAAAACGTTCGGGTGACCGGACGGACAAAGCGAGACTTGATGACATTACTCTAAAAAGCCCGTTTCCTTTTTCGAGAAATCGAAGAATAGAGGAGATTTGTTTATGTGTGGAATCGTAGGAATGATCGGACAAGTGGGAACGAAAGAGATTTTATTGAAAGGTCTCGAAAAACTTGAATATCGTGGTTATGACTCAGCAGGAATTGCCTTAGTCGGCGAGGACGTTCGTACGTTCAAAGAAGTAGGACGAATTCAAGCACTTCGTGACATCGTACCGGCGGACGCCGAAGGGACAATTGGAATCGGTCATACGCGTTGGGCGACACACGGGGTACCGAGTGTACCGAACGCCCACCCGCATCAGAGCACGACAGGACGTTTCACGCTCGTGCACAACGGCGTGATCGAGAACGACGAACAATTGAAAGCCACGCTCGACGTCCCGTTCCTTTCGGAGACGGACACAGAAGTCATCGTCCAGCTCATGGAGAAGCACTTCGTCGAGCTCGGCGATGTCGAGGCGGCGTTCCGCAAGACGCTCTCGGACCTCCACGGTTCGTATGCGATCGCGATGATCGACTCAGAGGACAAAGAGCGCCTCTATATCGGGAAGAACAAGTCACCACTCCTCGTCGGACTCGGTGACGGCACGTTCAACGTCGTCGCATCAGACGCGATGGCGATGCTCCAGGTGACGGACCAGTACCTCGAGCTCCACGATGGCGAGATCGTTATCCTTACACGTGAGTCGGCGACGATCAAGACGCTCGACGGCGACGTGCTCGAGCGTGCACCGTACACGGCCGAGATCGATGCGTCAGACATCGAGAAGGGCACGTACGCGCACTACATGTTGAAGGAGATGGACGAGCAACCGGCCGTCATCCGCAACATCATCCAGCATTACCAGAACGAGAACGGTGACATCGAACTCACGGACGGCGTGCGTGAACTCGTCTCGGAAGCGGACCGTGTCTATATCGTCGCATGTGGGACGAGCTATAACGCCGGACTCGTCGGAAAAGACATTTTAGAACGCATCGCCGGCATTCCGACAGAAGTGCACGTTTCTTCTGAATTTGGCTACAATATGCCGCTCTTAAGTGAACGTCCGTTGTTCGTCTTCTTATCACAATCCGGTGAGACGGCGGACAGCCGTGCCGTCCTCGTCGAAGTGAAGAAACGCGGATATAAAGCGCTCACTATGACGAATGTACCGGGTTCAACGCTCTCACGCGAAGCGAACGAGACGATGCTCCTCCACGCCGGACCGGAAATCGCCGTCGCGTCGACGAAAGCGTACACGGCACAGATTGGCGTCCTCGCGATTCTCGCGTATGACATCGCTCGTGCGACAGGGAAAGAATTACCGTTCGACCTGATGCCGGAGCTTGCACGTGTTGCGACCATTATGGACTCCATCATGGCGCAAAAAGAGTTGTTCGAAGACCTCGCGGAACGTTATTTGAAAACGACACCGAACACGTTCTTCATCGGTCGTGGGCTTGACGCTTCTGTCTGTCTCGAAGGAGCGCTCAAAGTAAAAGAGATTTCGTATATCCAAGCGGAAGGATACCCAGGTGGGGAACTGAAGCACGGGTCGATCGCCTTGATTGAAGACGGAACACCGGTTATCGCGCTCATCTCGCAACCGAAGACGAACTTGAATATTCGTGGAAACGTTAAAGAGGTCGTTGCCCGTGGCGCGAACGCCTGTATCATTTCCATGCAAGGCGTCGAACATGAGAATGATGACTTCATCTTGCCGCACGTCGAGCCTCTCTTGGCACCGCTCATCAACGTATTGCCGGTTCAGTTGATGGCATATTACGCGGCGCTCGCTCGTGGATGTGACGTGGACAAGCCACGGAACTTGGCGAAATCGGTGACGGTGGAATAAACTGAACATAGTGTAAGGCACCTTTTATGTAGCTGTTACTTTCCTCTTCCCCATGCTAAAAAGTCGGTACCCAATGCTAAAAAGTCGGTACCCAATGCTAAATAGTTGGTATCC